>JAFZZD010000676.1 GCA_017615955.1 Victivallales bacterium | reverse complement strand
GGCGCGGTGGCTTGGCCTTGCGGTCTATTGTGGCAAACACATTTTCGCTGCCGACGATGTCGCACAGCTTTTGCCTGAAGTCCAGTGAATAATGTACGCCAGCGTCCTGGGAGCGCAGAATGGCGATGTTGCCGTCGTTGCAGTGCAGGAAGAAGTACAGCATTGCGGAATTGCCGCTGTTTTCCTCGCAGAGTTTCTGCAGGGCAACGAGTGTCTCGTCCGTCATTTTGTCCTCATAAAGGCGTACCTGCAATTCCTTTGTGAAGAGCCTTGGCATATCGTCCGCGGGATATATAAGACGTCCATTCAGCTTGACGCCATCATCCTCGTCCCGCTTGGAGACCTCGCCGTCGATGAAGACTACGCTGTCCTTCTTGAAGATGTCCCTGTTTTGCTCCAGAGCCTCCTGGTATGCGTCCGGGAAGAACAGGCATTCCATGTTGGTTTCCCTGGTTTCCAGATTGAGTATCGCCCATGGGCGGTTGTCCTTCTTGGTCATCTTGATGGAGACGTTGCTGATGTATGCGCCAACGCGCACCGTGGTCTTGTCGTTCAAGGAGGCCAGCTTGCTCAGGTCGTGGGACTGGTATCTGTCCACAATCTCCTGATATGAACCGATGGGGTGTCCGCTGACATAGAAGCCCAGCAGCTCCTTTTCGTAGTCCAGCTTTTCCGTCAGGTCCCATTCTGGAATGTCAGGCACATTTAGTTCAATGGACTTCTTGTCTTCGGCGGACAGCATGTCGAACAGTGACATCTGCCCGGCGGCCTTGTCCTGCACATTCTGAAGAGCCATGGCGATTGCCTCGTCTGTCATCGCCAGCATTTGGGAGCGCCTGAGGCCGAAGCAATCCATTGCGCCTGCCTTGATGAGCAGTTCCATCAGCTTGTGGCTGTTGCCTTCCACCCGTTCGCAGAAGTCCAGAATATCCTTGAATGGCCCGCCGCTTTCACGGGCCTTGACAATGCCCGACACCACGGAAGTGCCAATGCCCTTGATGGCCGCCAGGCCAAAGCGAATGTTCGGCCCATCCACGGAGAACATAGCATCGCAGATATTCACATCCGGCGGCAGGATTTTAATGCCCATTTCGCGGCATTCCTTCAGGAAGAAGGACATCCTTTCCGCATTGCCAAGTTCGCTTATGAGCACCGCCGCCAGAAATTCCGCGGGGAAGTTAGCCTTCAGGTATGCGGTGCGGTATGAAAGGAGGCCGTATGCCGCGCTGTGTGATTTGTTGAAGCCGTATCCTGCGAAAGTCTCCATCTTCTTCCACACGTTCTCTATGACCTTGTCGCTGTGCCCTCTTTCGCGGGCGCCTTCCTGGAACTTCACGAACATGGACTTCATCTTGTCGATTTTCTTCTTTCCCATTGCGCGGCGCAAAATGTCCGCCTGTCCAAGCGAGAAACCGCCCACGGCCTGTGCCACCTGCATGACCTGTTCCTGGTAGAGCATGATGCCGTAGGTTTCCTTGAGGATGGGTTCCATTTCTGGAGCGTCGTAGTCGATTGGCACCTTGCCCATCTTGCGGTTGATGAACTCGTCCAGGAACTGCATTGGTCCAGGGCGGTACAGTGCGATCAGGGCGATGATGTCCTCCAGTCGCGAAACGCCGAATCTGCGGCACAGGTCCTGCATGCCGCCGGATTCCAGCTGGAATACGCCGATGGTGTTGCCTTTGTTGAGCAGGTCGTATGCCGCCTTGTCGTCATTGGGTATTTCGCTGCTGCTCATCTTTATGCCGCGGTTCTTCTCAATCAGGTCAAGTGCATCCTGAATGATGGTCAGGTTCCTCAGGCCAAGGAAGTCCATTTTCAGCAGGCCCAGCTCTTCGTCTGGCACTGCGGAGAATTGTGTGGTGGGCTCGTCGCCGCCGCCTTTTGAAATAGGGCATACATTTGAGACCCTGGTGTCGCAGATGATGACGCCGGCGGCGTGCATCGAGGTGTTTCTGTTCATGCCCTCCAGCGTGGTGGCGTAGTTCCACAATTCCTTCACCCAAGGCTCGTTTTCAATTTTTGTCTTAAGTTCGGGGCTTTGCTCAAGCGCCTTTGCCAGCGTCATCTTGGGGTCGGCTGGTATGAGCTTGCAGAGCATGTTGCCCTCGCTGAAGCTACGCCCCATGGCGCGGGCCACATCCTTGACCACGGCCTTTGCCTTGAGCGTGCCGAATGTGCCGATCTGCACCACATTGCCTTCGCCATAGCGCTGATGCACGTATTCGATGACGCGGTAGCGCCTGCGTTCGCAAAGGTCTATGTCGAAGTCAGGCGGGCTGACGCGGTCTGGGTTCAGGAAGCGCTCGAAAAGTAGGTTGTAGCGTATTGGGTCCAGGTCGGTGATGTGAATAAGGTATGCCACGATGGAACCTGCGCCCGAACCGCGGCCAGGTCCCAGTGGCACGCCGTCCTTGCGGGCGAAGTGCAGGAAGTCCCACACCACCAGGAAATAGGATGTGAAGCCAGTCTGCTTGATGATGCCCAGTTCATAGTCCATTCGCTTGATTTTGACCATTTCGTCTTCGGTGTGCTCGGGGGCGTTCACGTCTATGTTGTAGCGTTCCTTCATGCCCTCGATGCAGAGATTGCGTAGGTACTCCTCCCTGGTGCCCGTGTAGTCCTCTGGCAGCGGGTATGCGGGATAGTGGTTTGCCTTGTCCTCGCTGACGGTGGGAATGTGCACATTGCAGCGCTCGGCGATTTTCACCGTATTCTCCAGTGCCTCTGGCGTGTCCTTGAACAGTTCCAGCATTTCCTCTGGACTCTTGAAGTAGTATTCCGGCCCGCCAGGCATCCTGAAGCGGCTTTCATCGTTTATGGTGGTCTGCGTGCCGATGCAGAGGAACAGGTCATGTGCGCGGGCATCCTCCCGCTTCATGTAGTGCGAGTCGTTGGTGCAGACCATGGGAATGCCCATTTCGCGGGCCGCCGCCTTCAGTTTGGGCAGCACGACCTTGTCTTCCTCCAGACCATGGTCCTGTAGCTCGATGAAGAAGTTGCCTTCGCCGTATATGTCCAGGTATTCCTGGATGGCTGCTTTCGCTGCATCGTCCTTGCCCCGCAGGAACATGGCCGCCACCTCGCCGCCCAGGCAGGCTGACAGGCAGATTATGCCCTTGTTGTACTTGCGCAGCAGCTCCTTGTCCACCCTGGGGTGATAGTAGTATCCCTTGAGCCAGGCCTCCTCGTTCAGGTGGCACATGTTTATGTAGCCCTCGTATGTTTCCGCCAGGCAAATCAGGTGGAAGCCCCTGATGTCGGGGGTGTTGGCGTCCTTTTCCAGATAACTGCCTGGCGCTACGTAGAACTCGCAGCCGAATATGGGCTTGAGGCCCTTCTTGGCGCAGCAGTCCTTCAATTCCATGCAGGCGGACATGTTGCCATGGTCCGTGCAGGCGACTGCGGGGCATTCGTATTCCGCCGCCTTGGCGACGATGGAGGAGCATTTCGCAGCTCCGTCCAGCAGGCTATAGTCAGTGTGGACGTGTAGATGTACAAATGGTATTGACACGGTTTGTCTCCGTTGGTTTTATTGGTGCTTTATCAAATTGGCAAAGAATAAGGCAAAGGCCATAATATTCAAGTCCCTCGCGCACAAAAAACGATATTCAAGGGACTAAGGGACTAAGGGACTAAGGGACTAAGGGACAAAGAGACAAAGAGACTAAGGGACAAAGAGACTAAAGGACAAAGAGACAAAGAGACAAAGAGACAAAGCCAAGGGACTAAAGGTAACATTCAGTTAGTCCCTTAGTCCCTTAGTCCCTTAGTCCCTTAGTCCCTTAGTCCCTTAGTCTCTTTAGTTCCTGTTGAAGGTTTATAATTTGATTTTTGGTGTAATTGAATAAAGTATGGTTTTAAAGATTTGAAGTTTTTGATAATGTTTTTTAAGATTGGGAAAATGAAAATGAGACAACATTGCCTTGTGTTTGCGGCATTGCTTTTATGCCTGATTGCCTTTTCAACTGAAAACAAGTATTTCAACCCAGTGCTCAATCCAGTTACATTTGAGCAGCCAGGAAACAATAATGAACTGGAGTTGGTCAAGGACGGCAAGTTGAATTTCGCAATTGTTTGTGATCTTTCTGCCGAAACGGGACAGACCGCAAAGGCCAGGCATGTCTATTCAGTCAGAAAATCGGTCTCCCTTGCGCTGGAGGGATTGCAGCACGCATTCTTTTCGACAACAGGCCAGAAGGCGACAGTGCTTACCCCAAATGCCAAGGAACTGGAGAACTTCAAGTACTGGATTGTGCTTGGGGACAATCCACTAACCAGGAAATATGGCGTGGAGCCAGACAAGATGGCACTGGATGAATTCAAGGTGCTTACTTTTGATAGGGGTGTCATCATTGCTGGAAAGGACGGCTCCGCAATGCCAAGCTTCTACAATAGTATGGACATCAGCAGAATCAGGGTGAATGGAACTGCATACGGCGCATTCGATTTCTGCGAACGCTTCCTGGGCATGAGGTACTACTACCCAAACATCGGCATCTATGCGCCTAAATTCAGCGAATTGACCATTTCGCCTGTCGCGTATCATGACAAGCCAGTCATTCAATACCATTATTCATACTCGCTTAGTGACAAGAAAGTGCCTGGCAAGAAGCAGTTGTCGGACTTTTCGCCAGCCTGGAGAAACGGCGTCAATACAAGATACTATTCCTCCCATACGCCGGAACCCAGGGCATTGGCGAAGGCATATCCAGACAAGATCAATATGTTCTTCTTCCGAAACAGGGCAGGGCACCTGTACTACAATTCAAAGGCACACATGGGAAATTACTTCGATGTCACCAATCCTGAATTCATTAACTTCTATGTGGATGAGCTGGTGACAAAATACTATGCTGGGGACAGCGAGGTCAGGAAGGCGTGGGGCCAGCACCAGCCAAACTCTGAATACGTGCCATTTGGCCAGGCTGACACATACGTGGCAGATATGCTCAACGAGCGCAGCAAGCCATTCCTGCTTGATGAAACCAAGCATCTCCGCACTGGTTGCCTCAGCGACGTCTATGCCAACTTCTACATCCAGCTTGCAAAAAAACTAAAGGAGAAATTCCCTGACAAGAAACTGGCGGTCTCCGCATATTCCTCGCGCACGCTGCCGCCTGTCAGAAAATATGAATGGCCGGACAATCTGCGGATGAAAATATGCATGGGCTGCCCGGTGATGACTCCGTCGAAGCCGTACAGGGACGCATGGAAGAGCGTGTATGACAGATGGTACAAGACCACGGGCCGTCCCGCAGCCAACTACTGCTATGGCGTTGGCACATACGCCATAACCAAGGCCATTCAGGGGCGGTACATGGGTGACTTCATAAAGCTGCTTGGAGACGCGCTTTGGAAGGAGTACATTTTCTTTGACGCAGGGCATGACAACCATTTCTACTATTCCTACTATCCCGCGTACCGCGCCATGTGGAATCCCGATTTCAATGCGAAGGCGGCCATTGACGAGCATTGGACCCTCATGTATGGACCAGAGGCGGGCAAATACCTCAAGGAATTCTATGATTTGATGGTGGCCACCTGGGAGGGCAAGGTGATTCCCCAGATTACGACCGTGTCGGAAGACGTGTCAATCCGCGGCAACATAAAGCCCAGGCATCTGTATTCGGGCTTCGATTTGAAGACCATTGACAAGATGGACGACTTGCTGAAAAAGGCGAAGAAGGCGGTCAAGCCAAATACTATCGAAGCGCAGCGCCTGGACTACTTCCTTGAACCCTGGGCAAAGCAGATTACAAGCGCCAGGGCCTATCACAACACGCAGATCCCAGTCTATAAGGTGGCAAGGCTCAATGACAATGAGCAAATCATTATAGATGCCAATCCCAATGACGAGGCATGGAAACGCGCCGTCGTATGCAAGCTCCGTGAATCCCAGGGCTACGAATACCAGTTCCCTGAACAGCCAGAAGCAAGGATGATTTGGAGCGACAAGGGCATTTACCTACTCCTTACGGCACAGAAAAAGCCAGTGGACAACCCCGGTGAAATATGGAAGCAGTCCGACTGCTGGGAATTCCTGTTCTCTCCAGGAATGAAGAAAGACTACTATTACCAGTTCGCCTTCAATCCAAATGGCAACCTCTACCAGGCGGAACGAGATGTGACGGAGGGCGTTGGCGGCGTGTTCCAATGCAAGGGTCTGCAATTGAAGTCCAGCTTTGATGACAAGGGCTGGGTCGCGGAGATGTTCGTTCCCTTTGATGGCCTGAAGCACAAGGGACCTGCGGTATATTCCACCTGGTTCGGCAATGTGATCTACTCCCAGCGCCGCACCGTGACTGCAAACAATATTTCGGCTTCCTTCTCCTTCACCATGAAGGACAATCGGAATATGGATCTGTGGGGGCAATTCAAATTCATGGGCTTTGACGACTAGGAGGAAATCATGCGCAAATTATTCTGCATTCTGCTTGTTTTTGCAATGGCATTTGCCACGGCTGCCGAATGCCGCAAACACCACAACGCATACGTAAACAAGCTTGAAAGGGGTGTGCCCTTTCTTCTGAAGAACCAGCTGACAAGCTATGTGATAACCTTCCGCTACACCAATCCCAGCCCCTCGCAGTCTGGACGGGTTCAGATTGCCATGCCCGCGCCTGTCAATAAAACCGGCTACTCCCGCTTTGACTTTGTCCATGTGGTAATCAATGGCATAGACAGCCGCTTGCTGGAACCGAAGAAATATGACATCTTCAACACGCCGGAGGCGGCGGGTGTCGATGTGCTTTACAATTTCAATGGCGTTCAAATGGTATTGCGTTTCTCTGTTACCGATACATCGCCATTGTTGAATATGTCCTGGTCGAGGGCAGAGGGAAATAGCACCAGGCCTATAGAAAGCGCCTCGATTTATTTTACTGTGCTGCCTTCAGCTTCGGGCAAGGCAAAGAACTCGTATGCCAGGGAACTTCTTACGCCAAGGGGACTTCTTAAGCCAAAGGCAAAGGCCCGCATGGCGAAGGAAAATCTAGGCAAGGAGGACAAGTGGATAATCATGCAGGATGAAAAATACCAGTATTCGGACAAGGCCAGCTATGCAGCCCCTGTCCTGCTCTGCCCCGACTGGAAGGGGATTGTCTCTGGCACAGCCAGTTTTGGCGTGCAGCAGGACGTTGCATTGTCGTTCAAGCTGGATGCACAGGCCAGTTTCTGGAGCTTTGGCATGCTGGACACGGAAAAGAAACGCTCCAATGCGGATTTCCTGGCTTTCGTCAAAGAGATAATTGCCAAATAAGATGCAATAAAAAAGCCCAGTGCAAGAATGCCTGGGCTTTTTAAGATGGTACCGGAGAAGGGATTTGAACCCCCACGAACTTAAGTTCACTGCGACCTGAACGCAGCGCGTCTGCCAATTCCGCCACTCCGGCTATGTGATTGTAAAGAATGTATGGACTGGTACCGGAGAAGGGATTTGAACCCCCACGAACTTAAGTTCACTGCGACCTGAACGCAGCGCGTCTGCCAATTCCGCCACTCCGGCTTATGTGTCCAAAAACGAGGCATAATTTACCATAATGGGCAATATTTGCAAATCATAAGGTTTGATTTTCAAAATCCATTTTTCCCAATGCTAGTAATGCCTCACCGAATGATATTGGCAGAATAGCCACGTAGCAAACTACAAGTTGCATAGTTCCCTTTTAGCAAAGCCTGTCCAGCGTGATTGAGCCAGCCACACGCGGGACAGGCTTTT
>JAFZZD010000675.1 GCA_017615955.1 Victivallales bacterium | reverse complement strand
CTACAACCAATGCGCCTGGCTACATGCAGCGAATGATAGCGCGTCATCTTCTCCGCACTTGAAGCAAGCCCCTCATCCAGAAGGCCAGCCACATCACATTTTGCCGCCAATGCGACGAAGGTGTCCTCCGCCTGCTGGCGCACTATGAAGGAATCGTCATTGAAAAGCGCAAACACCATTGAGGTTGCGTCATCAGGCAATGTTTCCACTATGGCCAGGGATTTCAACGCAGCAATTCTTACAGAGGAGACATTGTCCTTCAACGCAGCCAGCAGCACCTCTGGATATTTAAGGCAGCCAGTACACTCGCAGAGAGCCTGCCTAACCACAAGTTTCTTGTCCTTCACCAGTTTCATTGGAACTTTTGCACTGGAAGGATGCCTGTCCTGCGCAAGAGCCAGCCTCATTTCATCGCTGCCAGCCAACGCCTCGTCAATCCAGGGCCGTAGCTGTGCGTCCCTTTTGCTCTGTGCCAATGCCGCACGAAATGCGTACAACTGAACTTCGGTCGATGGCGACTTGCGATACTCAAACACCCTACTTCCCAATGCATCGGCGAATGCATCCTTCTCTGCAAATGCGTTCCAGGCGGTCTTCTCCAGCAATGCATCGCCATGCCGCTGCTCTGGCGTGCCGATGAACGGCATCAAGGGAGCCGCCTTTGCCTCGGGGTGCAGGCAATACAGCCTCATGGCCTCCAGTGCAACAGCAGGTGCCTCGTCCTTCAGCAATTTCTCCAGCAAAGACAGCGGTACCTTTTCCGGCTCCATCTTGTGCATAAGGCGCAATATGCTCGCCCGCAATTCGCTGTTCTTCTCCTTTTTAAGGCAGTAGTCCAGCAAGAAGTCCCTGTTGGCAGGAATGGGCGCGGCGGAAAGGGCGGAATAGATGCGGCGACGATTTGCCACATCCCCACTGGAAAGCTGCTGACGCAAGTATGGATACAATGCCTCCTCCATGGTATATACCGGAGGCTGCTCCAATTGCTTGTTTGTCAAAGGCCCTTTTTCCCAAAGAGGTCCCCAGAACGGGAACAATAGCACAGCTGTCGTAAGTAGTATGGATTGCATCAATTACCTCTTTTTATAATTCAACGGCGAGGACGCCGTCGCCACTATTTTTGTTCGCGGAAAATGAAATGCACCTTGATGGCAGAGCCAATAAGCATGACCGCCGTCAAAATGCAGGAAATATAAAGATGGTTCACCCAGAGTCTGTTGCCGAACAGTTGCGGCAACTGGGCGGCGAAAGACTTGTCCAGCGTAATGTCCAGCGCAGCCATGAATGGATTGAATATCAGGAACGCAGCCTGCACTTCACCGCTGACACGACTGCCGAACATCAACACGCCAAGAGACAATATGCTCAACGCCAGCGCAAAGCCATAACTGACCGACGAGGCAATGCCCGTGGTGGGAGACAGGCAGGATGCGAACAGCCCAGCTGACGTAAACATAAGGCAGGACATTATGAGCACGGCCACCCACGCAAAAACACGCCAGTACCCGCTGAACGCCTCCGTCAGCTTGTCAATGGAGGCACTAATGGCACTGAAACTGAACGATGCGGGCATCGTGCCGCCAAGGTCAGGCACGCCATTGCTGTCCAGCAAAGCCAGCACCAGCAGCACAGGCACACTGCTCAGCAGGAATATCAGCACATAGACAAGTGCCGCCTTCATCTTGCCCAGCACCACCTTCAAAGGAGTCAGCGGCGAAAGGCGCAGTTGCAGCAATGTGTCCGACATGCGCTCGTCCGTAATGCTGCCGCTGCTGACGGTTGGCGCCAGCAACGCCACCAGTCCCAGCTGGAATATGATTGCCACGGCGCGTATCTTGTCCAGTTCCGTATCGCCCACCTGCCGCAGAATAGCCACAAGCAGCCCCAGGCTTATGCAGATGCAGGCGGACAAGGCCCGGGCGATAAACCTGGGATTGCCGAATATCTTGCTGCGCAGTTCAGCCACAAACACAGGATTCCTGAAGTTGCCGATGGGCTTCTTGCGTTTAAGCGGGTCAATCAAGTAGAATGGCCATCCCAGCTTGCGCTTGAGCATGGTCTTCTTGTCATCATATCTCTCCACAGTGGATTTGCTGCTCAAATGCGGTGGCGCGAAGATGAACTTGGCAAAAATGCAGAAGAACACAAGGGCAAGCACCGCCATCGATACGATGAAAATCATAAACACTGAAGAGGCAGAGGCTCCATTGAGTTCCGCCTCGTAGCGTTCGCCGAATTGCAATGCGAACAGTGCCTCGTAGGGGCTGACCGCGCGAAGACGCAGCAGATAGGGACGCAGCAAGTCGGATTTGAACAATGCGTATGGCAGCCATGTCGCGCCAGCCAGCAATGCGACGCAAATGTATGTCACCAGTATGGAGACGTATGTTTTGCGGCAGATGGAACTGATTGCCAATCCAAGCAGCCCGTAAACAAGCGTCGATACGGCGACTATGGCCAATGCCTTCAATAACGTGGTTCCGCTTATGCCGCCGCTGAGTGCGCTGATGCTGGCCACGGGTATTGTCAATATGAACAGCATGTAGGAAATGCCCAGTGAACCGCACAACTTGCCCACCATGATCTCGCCAGGGGTAAGCAGACTGGTCTGGAGCATGGCGAAAGTGCCCCGCTCACGTTCAGCCGTAATGGAACTGGCGGTGAAGCCCGCCGTAAGCAGCAGCATGAACGTCAATTCCGCGCCAAGGAAAATCGTGAAAAGCTCATTGCTGTTGGCATCGGAGAACACGCCGCTTCTTGGCCACAGCACATAGATTATGAATGACAGCGCGAATATGGACAGGGCACCCAGCAGCATGGTCTTCACCGAACGAGCCGCCCCCTGGAATTCTCGCCTCAATATGGGATTCTGAATTAGCATCATACGTGTTTCAAGCAATCAATTCCTGTGTGTGACGGAAAGGAAAACCTCCTCCAAGTCGGCATGGTCCTCGCGGAACTCCGAAAGACGGACGCCGCCAGTCACCAGGCTGGACAGCAAATCAGGCAAATTGCCACGGGCGCCATTATAGACCACATGCAGTTCATTGTCATTCGCCTCCACGCTTTGCACTCCTGGGAAGGCCGTTGCAATCTGCTGCGCCACATCGATGCCAGCCGCCACGGTCAGCACCAGCCTCATGCTCTCCTGCACTTGGCGCGTCACCTCATCAACTGTGCCAAAGGCAAGCAGGCGCCCCTTCTCAAGAATGCCAACCAAATCGCACACGCCAGCCAGTTCAGGCAGAATATGGGAAGAAAGCATGATGGTCTTGCCGATGTCCCTCAGCCTGGTGATAGTCTGCCTCATCTCGATTCTGGCGTATGGGTCCAGTCCCGCCGCTGGCTCGTCCAGAATCAAGACTTCTGGATTGTGAAGCAGTGTCTTTGCCAAGCCTATGCGCTGGGTCATTCCCTTGGAGAGCGAGGAGACCTGGTAGTCGATCATATTAGCTGAATTGGTGATTTCCAGCACTTCTGCTACCCTTTTCTGCCGCTCCTTCACGGGTATGTGATATGCGGCGCAGAAGAAATCCAGGTATTCCCACACGCTCATCTGGTCATAGACGCCAAAGTTGTCTGGCATGTAGCCTACGATTTTCTTGATGGTGGATGCACTGGAAGGTGTGACCTCGATGTCATTTATGAATGCCTTGCCCGAAGTCTGCTTGTAAAGGCCGCACAATATCTTGATGGTGGTGGACTTGCCAGCGCCATTGGGGCCTATGTACCCGAAGATTTTGCCCTTGGGTATCTCCATGCTCAAATCGTGTATTCCGCGCCCGCCGCCGAAGTCCCGTGTAAGATGCTCAATTCGTATCATTGCCTTATCTCCATATCATTTACTGTTTACCACTGTTGCCGAAAGTTCCGTGATCTTCCAGTAATTCGTCCGCGCCCCGCTGACGATACCCACGTTGTTCTGGGTTCGAATCATATTCAGAATCACTTCAATATTGTTTTCAATTGGTGAGAGAATCTTTGTCCCCTCTGTCTGGAAGATGTATGTGCTGCCCTTGCGGGAGGTATAATTCAGTTTCTTTCCATTGCATGCCTTGATAACTGGCTCAAATTTGACGTCATTGCCAGGCACCAATACACTCAAGTCCAGCCTGACCTCCGCAGGAGCCTCCACCGAATATTCTGGAGGCACATGGAACAGGACACATAAATTGCCTCCAGTCATATTTGTGGTGGGCACCTGCATCCACTCACCGTCATTGTAAAGTGTGCGCAGGGATGAATCCTGGGAAACCTGCATTTGAATAACGTCTGAACTTACTACTTTCGGCACCTCGTCACAGGCTATCTCTGCCTGAACCATTACTATGTCATAATCATAGACGCCGCAGCTTTCGTCATTGACAGGACTTGGCCTCAACAGGCATTCCTTGCCTGGTGGATTGGGCCTGACCAATGCAAGGCATGGTCCCTTCTTGGGCAAGGCGGCTATATAATCAGACACGGAAAGCAGCACCGTATCCGCCTCAAGATGCTGCGTCATTGCAGTGTCCCTAACAAAACCGCCGCTTATGTCAAGAGTGCGGGTTCCATGGCTCGTCACCAGTAGAGCACGCCGCCCAGAGCGCAATTCTTCGGGCAGTTTCCAATCCCGCAGGCGCAAGCCTTCCTCCCGCATATCCAGCACAGGCATTTCATACAAAGGCTGCCCTGCCTTCTCGGAGGAAGTCAGCCATAGCAATGAGCGGGGACGCATCTTCTGGAAGGACAGTTTCTCCAGATATGCGCTCTGCCCCTCCTCCGCAATCCAATTGCCAACCTGCGCCATATTTGAACGCACCATGAAGGTAGGTGGCTGCTGCGGACGCAGGAAAACATGCTCCGATGAAACCCGTGCCTGTGCCTGCACATCCTTGCTGGCCAGCATTAGACTGTTGTTCTGCGAGGCGCCACGGGCCCCATTCCATGCTGACACGGATACATTCGCGGTGGAAAGCACGGCCTTGCTGTCCGCAATGCCAGATGCCCGCACCATAATGAACACAGTAATCGCAATGCCAAACGCACACGACGCCAGCCATCCCAAGGTCTGGTGTTTCGTAAAGAAGGCCACCGTCATTATGCAGAGCACCACAATTATGTAAACCAAAAGCAGCCCTCCCACGAAACCTGCAGAGGGAATTGAATATCCATGCAGCATCTGCAAGGTGTCATTCACCTTTTTCGTGTCATAAACTGCCTGGTTTGAGGGCATGTATCCAGAATTGTACATTATGAACTTCCAAACAGGCAGAATAAAACGCTCGTCCATCGCGCAGATCTCAAAGGGATTGAATATACAGGCAATCACCTTGCCACGCCCGAAATATCTGGTGTATGCGTATGCGGTCCCGTTCTGGCTGAGGATTGGACGGCACCCCTTCTGCGGCAGCACATTCAACATGACATTGACAGGGCGGGCAATCTGCTTTCCATCCTCGTCAAAGTCCTGGCTTTCCTTCCATGGCGACACGCCAAACAGCCGTGCCAGATTGGAGTAGCTCTCCGTCTGGCGCAGGCTCACTGGCTCGAATGGCAGCAGTTGCTCCAGCACCGTGCCCTTCATCTTCAATGCGGTTTCAGGCATGCCTATAAGAAGTGTCCCGCCCATTGCCACAAAATCCACAATTGCGCTCATCTGAGGCGTGGAGTAATTCTCAAAATCCGCACCAAGCAATACCAGCATGGACAAGGCGCCGTAGTACCCCCAGTGCTCTGGCGCGTTGGCTGCCCTGAATGAACTGAATGCCGCCCTGTAAGGCAGTTCCTTCATTTTCTGGACCTTGCTGTACCCCCTTAAATCATATTTGTCATTGATAATGCCTATGCAAAAATGATGCATGGATTTGACTGGAAGCATCGGGCTTTCCTTGTAGATGGGCTTGCCCCTGTGCAGGCACTCCACCTTGTAGCGCCCTGAATCATTCAGATACAAATGCGCCGTGCCTTGCACGGAGGACTTGGCAGGAAGCCTGATTTCCCTGGAATAAATGAAGGGCGTTCCGCTTTCGCTGGACAGTTTCAGCGTTACAAGTTCAGGCGTGGCATCGGGATTTTCCATCTGCCATTCAAGCCGCCCGACACTGTTGCCAATGTTGAATGCACTGTTCCCCTGCTGCACACTGACCACACGCACCTTAGGAACTGCAAATGCCTCAATGCAAATTGCAATCAATAACAGCAATACCAGATGTGTTTTTCTCAAACTCATAATAGATTATTTCCAACCAAATTTAACATGTACCAAAGTATAGGCCTTCAAGTACTTTCTTGGCAAGGTAATCGACACCTTGGAGCCGTCCATCTTCGCTTCAAGAGGTATGCGCCCTTCGAAGTCAGGTGACACGGTATGTACAAACACGGCACCAGGCAGCGATTCTCCCAGGAATACATCGAACTTGATGTCCTCCTTGATTTCAGGGAAGAATGGTTCAGGCAGGCAAGGAGGTATCTTCTCACCTGGTTTGAGTTTGGAACCACCAGCATTCAGGAAATGAACGATATATTGCCCGTCCTCTTCGAAAAAGCCTGTCAGCACGCTTTCGGGCGTATTGCCTGGGTTCCAGCAACTGTAGTCCCTCTCCTTCAAGCCAATCGCCTCCGCCAGTTTCAAATGCAGTTTGACGGCGGCCTCCTGGCAGACAGGATACCTGAAACCCTCAAACACGGAATTTACCATCTGCTCTGGCACCCAGATTGCAGTGCCAAAGTCAAGAGGTGTATAGACCACATGCCCTTTTCCATACTTTGCAAAATACATGGCCGCCTCGGGCCTGGCGCCTTCCTTTAGCGTAATCTCACCAAGCCTCTTCACGTTCTTCGGCACTTTCTGAACACGGACACCCAGCACTGGCTTCTCAAACACGTATTCCTTGCCTTCCAGCGTCATCTTCGGGTACAGCACATTCCTGCCAAACACGGGCGTCATGCCACCAAACACATCTGCAAACGCCCATTTATTGCGAAGCACGCCATTGCCATCCTTGAATCCAGCCCGCAGAGACAGGAAAAGGACACCGCCATTCTCCGCAAACTTCAAGGCCTGCTCCACTTCCTCATCGGACATGCACAGGTTGTTGTTCATCATAAGAACCCTGTACTTGGAAAGCGTCTTCTCGTTGAAGTTCACATTCGTTATGAAGTCATGCTCCAAGTGCATATCGTTCATCACCATGGAATATCCAAGTACCGAGTTCACGTATGGTGACAACTGGGGCCAGTCCCTGCTGGTAGGCGAGAAATAGACCGCAATCTTGGACTTTGTTTCAGCCTTGCGCCTGTCCATGTCGCCTTTTTCGCGGGTGAACTGCCTATAGTCGGAATTGCCTGGCTTCAACGTGGGATGGGGGGACATGCCCCAGGTGCTCTGCCCATTGAGGTTGTTCAGCGCCCAGCCGAAATACGCATTGTTCCAATAGTCGCCACCAGTATAGACCTCGCCATACACAGGCAGCCCAAAGGAATGGTGGAAATAGTTCTTCAAGCGGCGGAATGCGGCTACGCTGCGATACACCGCAAATATGTTCCTGGGCATGATTTCCGTGCCGATGTAGTCCCAGCTGCGGGCAATCTGCTCGAAGGCGACCGCATGATCCAGAGTGCCGTAAGTGGAGGTCAGCCCATGGTGCGTGGTGTAGCCCATACCCACGAATTTCTTGTTGTACTTACTGCATCGCACCTTCACGTCGTACATCGCGTCTCCCACGCATTTCTGGCGCCATGCCATCCACACATGCCACAGTTCGCTGTCCCTATTGTACAATTCGGGGCTGTTCTCATCCAT
>JAFZZD010000674.1 GCA_017615955.1 Victivallales bacterium | reverse complement strand
CCTCCAACCGTACAGGTGGAAAAAGTTATGGGAGGCTGAACAAAAACAAGTCCAGTCTATTGCGGAAGGCAATATTATTTGGTATAATTGTCTTCAAACAATGGAAATTCAGTTTCTACAAAAATATAAAACTAAGGAGAAGTTGGAGATGAGCAAAAGGTTTACTTTGATTGAGTTGTTGGTTGTAATCGCGATTATCGCCATATTGGCGGCGATGCTTCTGCCCGCATTGAGCAAGGCAAGGGACAAGGCAAGGGCGATTTCCTGTGTCAACAACCAGAAGCAATTGGCATTGGTGGACATACAATACAGTGATGACTTTGATGACTATCTGCATCCATACAGCACCACAAACAAGGGTGGCTATACGGTTTACTGGCCTGGCGTGTTCTATTTCTATGACCATACCATCACGACCTTCATGGATTGTCCTGCTTTTCCAAATTCAGAGAGAAAATTCTCCATGGTCAATGACTACCGCATTGGCGATTCAAATGGCAGCTACTACTCAAGTTTCCCGCACTATGGCTTGAACAGGTGCTCGCTGGGCGAGGTCCACAATGTGAATGGAACACCCTTGAAGCGCAATTCACTGAAGACACCGTCATCCACATTCCACTTCATTGACACATTCACTTTCGACCAGGGCGGAAACAAAGGGACGCAACTTGCCCCGCAGTTCTTTAAAGTCCTCAACCACACTATCTCGGCCCGTCATAATGGTTCTGCCAATGTGACCTGGTACGACGGCCATGTGGATGCATATAAGACACAATGCATGATCGAGCAAAGCCAATATGACGACACCCTCAATCCATACACCACCGGTCTTCCTCCTTATGTCGCTGGACAGACATTCTGGCATGCGCTGTAATTTGCGAGGTGTGTAGATGAAGGCCACTCATTTGTTTTTGCTGCCCCTTGCAGCCGTCTTCTGTGCAATTTCTGCATTTGCCAAGGAGCCAACCTTGGATGTTACCTTTGACAAGGCGCAGACTGTGAACCTCGGCGGCACGGAAGTTGTGCTTGACGGCGGGATAAAGGTCCTGCCCAATGGCGGCAAGGCGATGTCGTTCGGCAGCAAGGTCTATAGATTCCCCGCAAAGGAACTTGTTTCCGAGACTGGCACGCTGGTGCTGGACTTCGCCGTGGATGAGATGAAGCTGTCGGCCAGCGCCGCCAGAACATTGCTTATGCTGCGCAGCAATTCACGTCTGATGGTGGGGATTTCCACATACCGCAACAACCCCATCGTGCAGTTCGTCTTCACTGACCAGACACATAAATTCAACTTCAATACAGGCAAGATACTCAAGCCAGGAGAAGCGCACCAGGCTATCCTTAGCTGGAACGGAGACAAGGTATTCTGTTATCTGGACGGCAAGCAGGTCAAGGAGGCACCCCAGCCAGTGGCACTGAACAAGGACAGGCTGACCTATCTGAACATAGGCCCACATGCCGACCAGTGGTATAAGACAATGCCATGGGATGACGATACCATGGTCCAGCGCCTCCGCGCATACGACTATGCGCTGTCCGCAGAGGAAGTACAGGCGTTGAACGGCAAGGCCGCGCCTGAAATCAATCTGCGCTATCCGCGCATTCTGACCGCGCCGAAACGCCAGGGTGAAATTGTCATTGACGCGAAACTGGACGAGCCCGCCTGGAAGAATGCGGGTTCGCCTGTGTCGCTGTCCGCTCTCCGTGATCTTGGATATACGTGGCGCCTTCCACCGCATCATCTCAAATTCACCTGGGATGAGAAGAACCTCTATCTGGCTGTGGACGCATTGTTTCCGCAGGGAACCATTCTCCGCAAGGGCAAGGGGCCAAACGATCCAGGCGGGGTTTACCAGGACGAATCATTCGAGCTGCTTCTGACGCATGACGGCAACACATACTACTTCGGCGGCTCCGTGGGCGGTGGCAAGGCCACAATCAAGAACAAGGACGGCAGTTATGAGCCCAAGTGGGAATATGCATCCCATATTGGTGTGCGGATAGATGACAGGATACTCTGGCAAGGCGAGGTGGCCATCCCCTGGCAGGCAATTGAGTTGCAGGCTCCGCCAAAGGAACTCAAGATGAATCTGGCACGTGGCTGGCATTCCTCCACCGTGTCCGTTTCAACGGACCTGGCTAACCAGAAGGAGAAAGGCTACTGGGCTGACGAGGCACATAATTTCACGCTGCGCTTCGTTGATTCCACTCCTGTGCTATCCATGGAGCAGGGCAATGATATTGCCTACGGCGAGATCAGCCAGGCATTCAGCTTGTATTCCAGCCGTGACACAGAGGCGGAATTGAGTGTCATACAGGAGAATTTTTCTGGCCTTCTTGAGCCGCAGGTGCTCTTTTCCCGCAAGGTTCAGCTTAAATCCAACAAGCCCGAACGCCTGGATGTGGAAGGCACCATCTGTTCCGAGCAGGCCAACCGCCTCGTCTATGAGTTGAAGGACGGCAAGACGGGCCAGGTCGTGCTGCGTCAGGATTTGCCGCTTCTGCTGCAAATGGAATATCTCACCGTGGCACCACGCTTCACTGTCGCAAAATTGCTGGTGAATGTGAAGACCTCCGTCTTGCAGAAGAAGTTCGGCGCCGATTTCAAGGGCAGTCTTGTGGTTTCTGGCCCAGGCGGAAAGCAGGTGTCAAGTACACCATTGGCTGCGGAACAGCCGCAGTCTCTGCCATTCTCAAAGGACAATGCTCCTGGCAAATACAAAGTGGATTTGCAGGACGCGACTGGCAAGCTCATCTCAAGCGTTTCAGTGGATTTTCCTGGCTTCGGCGAATGGAGCAAAATGGAGTTTGACCTTAGCCGAATAATCCCGCCATACAAGCCAATGGTGGTTAAAAATGAAAAAGGCGGACTTGAGGTCATGCCCGTGGGGCGCTCGTACCAGTGGCGTGCCAATGGCCTTATGCCTGAGCAAATCGTCTCCCGCGGCAACAAGCTTTTTAGCAAGCCTGCCGGCCTTGTTATTGGAAACGAAAGTGCAAGGCTGACATTGGCGCCTGGAAGCGCTAAACCCCATCGGGTGGAGTTCGCTGCAAACGGCAGCACCAGTGCATACGAGATTGCATCCCAAAGTTGGATTGAATATGATGGCGTGCAGTACAACACAGTCAAAATCAAGGCAATTCAGAAGCTGGGTGCTGTGGAATTGCGCTTCAGTATGCCCCGCGATGAGGCAAAATACCTGCATACATCCAGTTGCGGCTGGGGAAACAAGATCACAATGGAATTGCCCGACGGCGGCTTCGTCTGCAAGTATTTTCCTGTGGTCTTCCTTGGCAACGAAACGGAGGGGCTTTGCTTCTTCGCAGAGAGCTGCAGAACATGGCTGAGCAAGGATCCCAAGCCACTGCATTTCACGTCCAACGATAAGGAGACGGTGTTTACGGTGCGCTTGGCGGATGGCCTGAAGGCTGGGCAGGAACTTGACTTTGAATACGGCCTGCTTGCCTCGCCCGTAAAGCCATTGCCGAAGAATTATCCGCTGAATACGCTGGGCTGGTATCACATCTTCCCCATGAACCGTCCTGGCAGGCGTCCAACTGTCTATTGCGGCATGGCAACCTGGCCAAAGGTGCTGAGCGACATGTTCTGCGACCTGCCTTCCGAGACTGACAACAAGACGGCATTCTACAGGGAGGACGTTAAGAGGGCTCTGGCATTCGGCATCAAGCCATATCCATATAATCCACATTATGTCACTGACGAATATCCGGAAGTGCGGGCGTTTATGGACGAGTGGCAGATCATGCCTCAGAACACATGGTCAGGCACCCGCGATGGCAAGCCACATTCCCTGCATCTGCTGTGCCCCGCCTCTGGCGGTGCGGATTTCTACCTGATGAAGGTGAAGCATCTGTTGCAGAAGGTGCCGTTCCATGGCATGAACTTCGACTTTGGCATCATACCTGTCTGCATGAACTCATTGCATGGCTGCCATGAGCGCACACCTCTGCTGGCATACCGCAATCTCTTCAGGCGTTTGGCTTTGCTGCTGATTGATTCTGGCGTGGAGGACTACATAATCACCGTGCACAACACCGATTCCGTGCAGTTGCCATCATATACGTTTGTTTCCCATCTGGACAATGGCGAGCATATCCGCCAGCAGAGCAGTACGCTCATGCACAATGGAAAGGATATTCTTGACACATACAAACTGCCTATGTGGGCCTGCGAACTGAGTTCGCTGCCATTCGGCATCACAAACCCGCCTTACCAGGCGCAGGATGTGCTGCAGACAATCTACGGCGGCGGCAAGGAGGATCCGGAACTCTACAAGCTACGCATAACCCGGGCAATGATGGCGGGTCCGCTGGTGCACAACACAATACCCCGTTTGAACCGCTGCCATTTCGGCGTGTTCGACAAGCTGGTGCGCATATACGACGCCTTCAATGTGCCTGAATGCGAGTTCATTGGCTACTGGGACAAGCGCAAGGCGGCTGAAGTTGTCAGCGGCAAGGATGTGTATGTCAGCCTCTACAAGCCAAAGGCGGGCAACAAGGCGCTGGCGGTGATTTCTCACCTTGGCAACGAACGGCTTGTCCAGGATGTTGAGATCCGCTTCTATCCCAAGGCAATCGGAATGCGCAGTTTCAACAGCGCATTCGAGCACATCGACAAGGACGATCCTGAATACCAGCAACTGTACGAAATCAGGAACAAGTATTCAGTGCCGCCTGAAAGAGCACCTCTCAAGTGGGTGCCAGCAGGTGTAAAGGTACTTTCCTTCAAGGACAATGTGCTGAAACTGCATATCCCATACCACACCTTCGCCATCGTCGAACTGCAATAATTCCTAAACCGCAGTGGACAGTGGACAGTGGACAGT
>JAFZZD010000673.1 GCA_017615955.1 Victivallales bacterium | reverse complement strand
TTTTGCAATTACCTCATAAGGCAAATGTGATATGGCAATCTCCCCAAAAAACAAACTCGGATTCAAAAAGCAAGAATGTTGTTTGCAAATAGGATGGAATTGATTACTATACAACTGCGGTTTGTTCTGCTGGCGGCGGAATGAGCGGGTGGGCAAGGAGTTCGCGGAGCTGTTTCCCGAAGCGAAGAACCTGCCTCCAGCCGCCTTCCCTGGCAAAAACATCAAATCCAGAGGCGATGCGCTGAAAAAGTTCGTCGATGAGTGAATCACCATATAATAAACAGGAGAGAACATGAAGGTACTGCTAATTAACGGAAGTCCACGCGCAAACGGCAACACTGCCAGGGCACTAAAGGAAGTTGCCGACACGCTTGCCGCAGAGGGAGTGGAAACCGAGACTGTCTGGATTGGCAAGAAGCCAGTGCGGGGCTGCGTCGCCTGCTTTCAATGCATGCAGAAGTCGCTTGGCCGTTGTGCATTTGATGATGACATCGCAAACCGCATTATAGAAAAATTGCCCAGTGCCGATGCAATCGTGGTCGGGGCACCCACCTACTACGGCCAGCCCAACGGCGCGTTTCTCGCCGTATGGCAGCGCGTTTGCGTTGCTGGGCGTGCGCATGTCACTGGCAAGCCCGCCGCTTCCATCGCGGTATGCCGTCGAGGTGGCTCGACTGCGGCCTACCAGTGCATGAACATGCCATTCGAGATGCTGAACTGCCCAGTCGTCACTTCGCAATACTGGAACATCGTGTTCGGGCGTGAAGAAGGCGAATGCGAGAAGGACACGGAGGGAATGCAGACCATGCGGACACTTGGACGCAACATGGCGTGGCTTCTGAAGAACCTCAAGCGGGACGATGCCATTCCCCGCACAGCAGATGAAACCTGGCAACCAATGCACTTCATACGTTGACATCCTTTAATTTGGATGTTGAATCCTGGCAATCATTTCTGGGTGTGCTTTTCGTGCTTTTGGGGGTTCAGTCCCCCATGATTGCAGATAATTATGTCAGTTAATGTAAAGAATTTTGGAGCAGTTGGCGACGGGATTGCGGATGACAGCCCTGCAATACAAAGGGCATTGTGCAGTGGCGCATCTGTAGTTGAAATCCCAGAAGGAAACTATCGTATTGTGACGACCTTGAAGGTGCCGTCACACACCAGGATTGTGGCGGCGAAGAACGCAAGGATATTCTCCTGCGGCGACACGCCAAAACATCAGGGCGACTTTCTGCTAACCAACGATGACTTTGAGGGCGGCAACACCCAAATCTCGATATGCGGCGGTGTATGGGATGGCAACAACACGGGAAAATGCAACACGAAGAACCCTGATATATTCGCGCTAGACGCATGGTGCGGAACCGTCCTTAACTTCTTCAATGTGACCAATCTTGTCCTTGAGCATCTCATCATCGCAAATTCTGTCGTCTATAACATACGATTCGGCAGAGTCAGCAACTTCCTCATACGCGACATCGGATTTTTCAGCGACACTCCAGGCTTCAATCAGGACGGCCTGCATTTCAGCGGATATTGCCGCAATGGCCTCGTCGAGAACATCACTGCACTGACGGAGGGGCAGACCAATGACGACATGCTCGCATTGAACGCAGATGATTCCATTGAGCGCTTGGAAAACCGGGGCCTCATGCGCGGCCCGATTGAAAACCTGACGTTCCGCAATGTATTCGCCGAAGACTGCCACACCGCCATACGGATGCTCAGTGTCACTGCCCCAATCCGCAACATCCGCTTCGAAAACATCAGATGCGGCTGCCGCTGCTATGCAATAAACATGGACGCGGCCCGCTATTGCCGTACACCTCTGTTTGACGACAAGGACTATCCCAATGGCGTTGGTGACATCAGCAACATCGTGATTGACGGAATGGAGGTGTGGAAGACACACGAGCGGGACACGCCTCTGGTTTGCAACGAGACCAATTCGGATAATGTCACCGTTCGCAATTTCCGCCGTGCCATCGAACGGGACAGACGTCCTGACGTTCCTACCGTCGTCACGCGAAACACAGTGCCCAAGGCGACGTCTTTCCGAGAGGAGCTGTTTACTGACAGCGCAATGTCGCGGCACCAATGATTGAAATCTTCTCTCGAAAGGCAATTGTATATTTTAATCGGTGAGTTTTGGGCAAGTTCAAAAGGAGACTTTTTACCCATGAATGAATGGATTACCACATCAATCTGTTATCGTGCCGTGATGCCAGTGTCTTTCTCCACTTCGGCAAACTTCATTTACCGCGCGTGGGCAAGCATGTCAGCGAGGGACGCCATGCCAGGTTTGATGTACAAGCATACGTCAGATGGCGAACTTGCCAGCAACGATGTCATAGTCATCGGCGAGGAGGGCAATTTCCTGCTGGCAGGCGCCCTGACCGCATTTCGTTCTGTCAGTTTCTTCCGCGCAGTCTGGCGTGGCGGGCGCTTTTCGGAGATCCAGGTCGAGCAGCCTGGCATCAAGGCAGGCGAGACCCCAGAGGAAATCATTGTCCTCAAGGGCGCCGATTGGCGTGAACTCCTTTTCCAGTATGCCGAGGCGGCGGCTGCAAAATGCGGGCGCATCATGCCTGACACCACCAGGAACATGACGGGCTATTGCACATGGTACTACTATTACGAGAATGTGACAGGGCAGGATTTGCTGGACAACATCGATGCTCTTGCGAAAAACCGCAGCCCATACGCTGCTGAATATGTGCAGATTGACGATGGATACCAGAAGATGCAGGGCGACTGGTTTGAACGCAATGAAGACTGGACGTTTACCCTGAAAACCGCAGCCGACAAGATTCTGGCGGCGGGCATGAAGCCAGGCATCTGGCTGATGCCGTTTGTGGCTTCCACTGCAAGCAGCATCTACCATGAACACCCGGACTGGTTTGTCCAGGACGCCGCCAGCGGCAAGCCAGTGGAGCGTGGAGGATGGTCCCCCGCCCCCAATGACCGCTGGTGTTGCCTCGACGCCACAAATCCCGCAGTCATCGGCCATATCCAGAATGTATTCAGACGCTTTCACGACATGGGCTATGTTTACTTCAAGCTGGATGGACTCAACTATGGCTTGACCGATGGCTTGCGCATGGATGCAAGCGCTACTTCCGTCAGTGCCTTCAGAACCCTGGTCAAGGCAATCAAGGAGGCGGTGCCCGATGACCTGCTTATGGCCTGCGGCGGCAATTACCTGGTCTGCCTGGGACTGTTTGACAATGCCCGTGCTAGTTGCGACACATCCCGCTATTATGCCGACACAGTCTATCCCAACCAGAATTTCCCGATGAACGGGTGCGACATACGCTCCGCCGTGCATCAGACTATGAACAACTTCTGGCGCTTTGACCGCTGGTTCCGCATGGATCCTGATTCCCTGATGGCCAGACAGGACAACGCATTCTACACGGCAGGCGAGGCCCGCATTTCCGTATTGAGCGGCATTGTCACAGGTGTCTGCCTGACCAGCGACAATCTGGCGACCATCTCTCCAGAGCGCAATCGCCTGCTGGGCGCTGCGCAGAGGTATCGCCTGCGGGATGCACGACCATTCCAGTATCATCTTGGACAATGGCCGCAGTTCTTTGAAGGCAGCATAGATGGCAAACGCGGCGTGGCTGTCTTCAATGACTCAGAGCAGGTCATGGTTTGCGACTTCGCAAAGCTGGGGCTTCCAGAGCGTTGCGCTGAACTCTTGACTGGAGCGACATACGCGTATGGCGTGGAACTGCCTCCCCACGATGCCGCTCTGTTTACGTCACCTTAATGCATTTCTGAATGCGTTATTGGACACCATAATCACTGGCTACGTCAATCACTGGCTACGTCAATCACTGGCTACGTCAATCACTGGCTACGTCAATCACTGGCTACGTCAATCACTGGCTACGTCAATCACTGGCTACGTC
>JAFZZD010000672.1 GCA_017615955.1 Victivallales bacterium | reverse complement strand
TACCCATCCCTATCCGATCTTCACGCCCTACTCTGGACTACAGCGCGTCAATACCCTCCGCAATGCCTTCCATGCGGCGGCGGAATCCAGATTGTATGCGGATTTGGGGGGCAAGCCCTGTACAGTCGAGGAGGCTGGCAATCTGGGGCCCATGTATTCGAGTCCCCAGACCGCTTCAGCCTATCTGAACAATATGCTCTGGAACTCCTATGCGCATGATTGCCGAAGTCTCCTATGGTGGTGCGGCTTCGACCAGACCCAGCTTCCCTTCCCGCCATACGAGTGGAACGCCATGGAAAGGGAACTCGGACTTTTTGATGCGCAAAAGCAGAGGACGCTCCCCCTTCAGACGCTTGGCGCTTTCCAGAAGACCATCGATGATTTGGGGCTGACGCTCCCCAGGTTCCGCACACAAGCGGTTTGCATTCTGACGCAGGGGCAGGACACCTGGGGTGTTGGCTTCACCAGTTTCATCCTCGCCAAGCAGGCGGGCTTTGACATTGAGTTCCAGTATTCCAAGCAGCCTATCAAGGACGCTGACGCCTATATTCTCCCCTCCATTGCCGCCGACACCGCCATCTACCAATACCGCTACAAAGAGCTGTTGGCCAAAGTGGAAGCGGGAGCCTCGCTCTTTGTCACCTGGGCTGGCGGAAGCCTGCAACCCTTCGAGAAAATCTTTGGGGCGCGTCCTGAATGGCGCTACCAAGAGACTTCTCCCCGAATGGTTTTGCTTGAAGGCACTCCCATCTCCCTCACGCAACCCTTGCGCATGGGATTGAGCGCGCCCAACGCAGCCGTGTGCGCACAGGATGAACAGGGAATGCCAGTTCTGACACTAGGACGTTATGGCAAAGGCCAAGTCGCCTTCCTGGCCTCGGGCATTGAAAACGAGTTGGCCCCGAAGCCAAATGCCTTCCTGCCAGATGCCACTCCCGTGTGGCGTTTCTACGAATGGTTTGCCAAAGTCGCTGGTTTCAAGCGCATTCTGCATTCCAATGACCCCTTCATCACCTGCACGGAGCATTTTCTCCAAGAGGACTCCGCCATTGTCATTGCCGTCAATAATACTCCTGAGGAACGTCCGTTCCAGCCTACTCTGACAAAAGGCTGGAGTTTGGCTCACCCCCTAGTCGGCACCTTCGACCGTATTCCCGCCAACTCTGCCGTAATGGGCAAGTTTCTGTGGAAACGATAGTTATGACATCCAGTCATTTCACTTCCAAGAAATCTCCCGCCGTTCCCGTCAATAGGGAAAACAAATCGAAGAAGCCATTTCTTTCGGTCATTCTGCTGCTGATTGTGCTGTTGGGGAACGGTTGTATTCTAGGACCGACGGTTAACTACGTTGCCGTGCAGTGCGGAAACGAACCATGCGCAATTTGCGAAACCAATGAATGGCCTTGCGGAAACATCAGTCGTTTGACAACCGACCTAATAGGGGATACCGTCAATGCGCCAGACGATTATGTTCTGCCACCAGCCCTTGACCGTTCCCTCAATGTGTTTTGCCTTGTTCTGGCTTATCCCGTGTCATTGGTATCTGATGTGATCACAT
>JAFZZD010000671.1 GCA_017615955.1 Victivallales bacterium | reverse complement strand
GTTTTATGTGGGCGCCGAGGCGGCGCCCACTCAGGTTGCCTTAGCGGAAACTACATTATTGGCGTTAAAGAAATTTATACAGGCTGCCTCATTTTATGTGGAACAATCTTACATCGTTCTTGGGGACATCAAAGGTGAACTTCTTGCCAGTTGGCTTGATTCTCTCGCCTGTGCGGGCGTCAACTATGGCCTTTGGCTTGAAGGGCAAGGGGAACGTGACCTTCGGCGGGGCGGCCTTGTAGTTGCCTACCAGCAGCATCGCCTCATTTCCCTTTTGCAGCAGGGTGTATGTCATGTCCTTGTTGTCGCCGACGGTGGTCAGCAACTTTGCATCCATGATCAGGTCCTCGTATGGACGCAGCGCCTCCAGGGCCTTGGCATGGTAGTAGAAGTCCAGCGGCGAATCATAGAAGTTGCGCTCGCAGAAATACGTGACGCCCATGGCGCCGTTCATGATGGCCTCCAGCACCATCTGCTCCACCTTGTAGGATTCAAATTCGCCGTAGGTGCCTGTTGAAAGCCAGGGAATGATGTCCCTGTTGCCAAGGATCTGGTGGTTCTTCCGTATGCAGTCATGCACATCCTGCGCACGCCCGCACACGTACAGGCTGGGCTGCGCCATCTTGAAGTTATCTGGATAAAGGTAATTCCAGTTCTCAATGGCGTACTTTGGCGCGGCGGCATGCCTGTTGTAAGAGCCTATGACTGGCATGGGTATGCCCGCTGCTTCGGCGCCCTTCCTTACCGCCTCCTTCACATCACCCATGATCTCCGTGCCCAGGGAATACAGGAATTCATCCAGGGACTTGCCTGACTTCTCCAGCAGCGGACGGCAACGCTGGCACAATGGCACCGACCTGGTGGCAGGTCCCCAAATCTCGATGTCATAGAACACAAAATCAGGCTTGCTGTTCTTCACATTCTCAGCAATGCGGGCCATCTCCTTCTGATAAGCCTCCCCCCTATATGTTGGGCAAAGCCATTTATTGGGGACTCCTGGCACTTGGCAGTAGATTTCATCCCCTGCCTTCTTTCCCTTTTCCATCACATGGAAGCATGATTCATTCATAATCACTTTGTATCCCGCCTTGTGCGCATCATCAACAAATTTCTGCTTGGCAGCCAGCTTTGGCCCCTTGCCCCAGTAGCGTGGGAATGTGGAAACAGCAAAGAAACCAAGGCGACGCCAATTGTCAAAGAAGTCAGGCCAGGTCTGCCCTACTGCATCGCTCATCCATGCCAGGCTGTTTTGCATTCGCTTGAAGGGCTCGATCTTCGGGACCTCCACCACCTTCAAGGGAACCGTGGTCTTGAACTGCGGCACTCCCTCTGAAATGCCGTAGATCGTGACATTGCCTGTGGTGCCCAATGCAGCCGCCAGGAAGAACACTGGCGAATTGACGGTCTTGCCCATCTTGAAATTTTCATCCAGCTTGAGCGTATAGCGAATGCCGCCGTCGGACAGTGGAGCCTTGGTGAAATCTTTGTCATTGATGATGCTGACGCCCTTGGGCAATTCCAATGCCATTTCCGCAGGGGCGGACTTCTTGCCTTTCGGCGGGCGCATATCAGTGATCTGCAATGCCTGGGGACATGGCAGGCCCGCTATCACGGCTATTTCAGCCACGCGCGGGCGTATGATAAGGCCTTCCAATGGAAGTTCCTTGCCTGTTTCCTTATAGACGCTGTTGTATTCACTGTCCCTGCTTTCCGCCTTGATTATGGCCAGCTCATCACAGAATATTGCGCCCGTGCTGCCCTCAATCTCTATGATGACATAACGCGCGTCCGCATTCAAAAACAATTCAAATGCGTTTACCCTGGTATCGGGCACCTTGCGTTCCTCGTCCAGATAGTAGTACCGCCTCCAATCGCACTGCCCGCTTTCGCATGGAGCCAGTTTCTGCATAGAGAATGGCGTGTAATACGTCTTGCCGTCCTTGGAAACGTGGGCAGATATGACAGAGGGATACTTGAAATTGTCACTGGTGCCGCCCATGATGCGGATGACTGCCTTCTTCAATGGCTGCTCCTTGCCCAAATCAAGTTTGATAAAGGAGTGCCCGCTGCCGCCATACCAACCGATGCAGTCCTTGTCCCACCACAGCTTGTCATCAATCCTGTTGGTGAGTTTGCCGTCAGTAAGATCCATATTGTCCTTGGCATCCGTGGTGAGATTGTAGTCTGGCAATGGCAACAGCTCGCACCTGAGGCCCCTGGCGAGGTTCTCGCCCTTTGTGCTGTCCGCCCATTGCTCCCGTGCGTCCCTGACGTACAATGCGCTCAACGGAGCCTGCTTCATGTCAATACCATGCTCCGTCTTGACTTCAATTGGAAATGGCAGCCTGTAATAGCAGCTTTTATTGTGGACGTATGCCTCGGCACTTATGAAGAAAGAGGGATTCTCCTTGCTTGAGAAGGAGAACGCGTCCTTGTCAATGGTGACAGTTCCTTCGTAGATGTTGCCCTTCACACACTTCAGAGTAACGGCCTCTTCCTTTGAGAAACGGTATTTTATGAAGGAAGGCCCCACAAAGAAGCGCACGGATATGGTTCCGCCTGCAACTTGCGCCTCGGTCTCCATGCGTATGGTCAGCTTGCTGCCCAGCTTGGCGACTTTTTCGCCTTTGGCAAGCTGCACCACAGGCGCATAAAGCGGCATGTCTGTGAAGCGTATCGTCCGCAGGTCGAACCAGGGACCTGTCTTGCCAGTGGCCTCCTTCTGCGCAGTTATGCCGAAATTGAAGTCAGCCTTTGCCTCTGATGGCAGAACAACCGTGTTGTACCCAGAGTACAGATTGAACAGCGGCTTGCCATTAATATTGCACACTGGATTGACAATGGCGTATTCATAGCTGCCCATGTAAACCTGCATATAGCGCCTGCCCTCGTTCCTGACATCGGTGCTATACGTGCCGCTGGTGGCGGCATCCGCCTGGATGCGAACACGCAAGGCGTCTGGAATATATTCCAGTAAGGCATTGTCAGCAGTCCATTTCCGTGTCTTGTCCTGCGCCTTGATCAAAACATCGGACGCAAATAGCGCCAGGCACCCCAATGCCCCCATAAAAAACGCGATTTTCCTCATTTTTGCCTTTGCTCCTTTTTTAGGATTAACTATTTACCATCCCTCGCAAGGTGCGGTAGTAGCGACGGCGTCCTCGC
>JAFZZD010000670.1 GCA_017615955.1 Victivallales bacterium | reverse complement strand
TCTCGCCCGCTGAAACTAAACGCGGGCGAGAACGCCCGCGCACAGAACTTTATTTGCCTGGGATGGTGACTTGGTTGTCCTTTATGACGAACTGCCTGCTGAAGTCAATTGTATAGCAGTTGGAGGAATGGCCGAAGGGGAAGCCCTTGTATGTTGGCTTGTTGATGCGCTTTGCCACATCATCTAAGATGGTGCTTATTTCCTCTGGTGAGCCGCTGCGGATGAAATGGCCGAAAACCACGCCAGCGCAGTCCTTAAAGAAGCCCTCGGCAATCAAGGTGTCAAAACTCTGCTTGACCTGTTCGACTTTTATATTGACTGCCTCGATTATGATTATGCGTCCCTTGGTTTCTGGCTTGAATTGAGTCTTGCACACGACGCTGAACCTCTGCAGCAGTCCTGCCAGGGGCAATCCGCTGCAATCGCCAGGAATGATTGGCTTGACTGGAATAGGTCCAATGGCAAGTCCATGATGCATTTTTTTCATTTCCTCAATGCATTCAGGCTGCAATCCCGAAATGGAGCCTGACATGGGGCCGGCAATGGGATGGCCGAATTTCTTGCCTTGCATTGCGCTCAAAATGAAAGTGATGTCGCTGTATCCCTGGAGACGGAGATTTTCCCGGGGCTTCAGTTTGCTGAAGTCCAGATGTTCCAGCAGATCCAGGCTGCCGCGCCCGCCCCTGATGCACAGGATCATGTCCACCTCGTCGTCGTTCCAGGCGTTGTAGAAATCCTCCAGTCGCGCTTCCAGCGGGGCAGAATGCTCACCTTTCGGGGGCTTGTCGAACGCGTGCTTTCCCACCTTGACCTTATAGCCAGCGGCCTGGATGAGTTCAACGCCGCGCCTATGGGATCTGGAGCCAGGGTATGATGCAGGTGCAATCATGGCAATGGTCTTGACCTCTGGCGGAAACACGCCCTTGTAGCGTTGCTCGCTTGCCTTGATTTCCTTGTGGATTTCAGCATCCTGTGCCATGGTCAAAGAGAATGTGGCAACGATAAGCGCTAGAATAAGATGTTTGATTTTCATTGTCCTGCCTTGTGTTGTAATGTTAGTTCATCAAGAACAAGCAAAACATAACATCATCAAATTGTAATGCAAACTAACGCGGAAAAGACCAGCAGGACTGCAAGAAGGAATATACGTATGCCTCACCGATTGATATGCGGACACATTAAAAAAGTTCAGTCCTTCCTGTACAGGAATTCTGCCTTTCCTATAAGAATCATGACTTTTTAGCGAATTCGCTAAAAAGTGGAGTTATGATAACATCTTTGATTTCCCCCTTGCAAACCTGAATTTCAGGGGTTATGTTAGACGCGGAAGGCGGGTGGGGGAAGTATCCCAAACAATGTACGCGCGCGTATTGGAGATATACAACACTCTCAAGACTACAGGTCGAATATCATTCGGTGAGGCGTTACGGAATTACCATACGTTTTTCAGTCATTGTGCTTCTGGTGGTCATTGTGGTCTTTTTGCGCTTTTTTGCTCTTGAAAGAAATGGCATTGTATTTAAATTGGTGGAAATTTTTAACAATGCATCAACAACAAAAGAGGAAATTGAGAGAATGTTTAAGCTTAGGACGATTTTAAGTGCAATTCCACTGCTGGGCATGCTGTTCGCGGCTTCAGCGGAGGATGTGAAATTGTTTTTGCCGGAGACGATCTATGCCGTGCCTGGCATTGAGATGAACGTATATTTCAACAACATCGTGACTGTCATCAATCCGGCAAACTATGTGTTTGACGTAAATTGCCCCAAGGGCGTCAACCAGTTGAAACGCTGGTGCTTCACTCCAGAAGACGCGGATGTGGGCAGCTATGATTGGAAAATCCAGGTCATCAGCCAGAACGGCACTGTCGCCACTGGCGAAAGCAAGCTGGTGGTGCTGCCCAGGAATGCAGGCGAAGGCAAGAAGATTGCAATGCTCATGGTGGGCGCAAGCCAGACCAACGCGGGGCACTATCCGAACCGCGTGGCTGAATTGATGTCGCGTCCAGGCAATCCTGAATTCACCCCGCTGGGCACAAAGGGCGGCGGTCCTGGAAAGCACGAGGGCTATGGCGGCTGGCGTTGGGAGAGCTTCCTGACACGCTGGGGATACACTGGAAACAGCAAGAATGATGGAATGCACCCCGACCGCCCCGTTGGCTTCAACAGCCCATTCATGTTCCCCGCCAACGACGGCAAAGGCGTCTTTGACCTGAAGCAGTATTTCGACAAGAAGTGCGGCGGCAAGCTGCCTGACATAGTGTCATTCCAGCTGGGGCTGAATGACTTCTTCCTGGCGGATGACACGACGATAGCCGAGATCACGGAAAAGTCCCTGGCCAACATGGAGAAGCTGATTGCGGAGTTCAGGAAACTGGCTCCAGCGCCGAAAATCATGATATTCCAGCACATACCAGGCGCGGGCCAGGATGGCTTCGGCAAGAGCTACAGATGCGGCAGAACAAGTTGGCAATACCGCAAGAACCTGGACCACTACAACCGCATGCTGCTGAAGAAAGGCAAGGAGCTGAATGTGACCGTGGTTCCTGTTTACATCAACATAGACACAGAGAACAACTATCCTCTGCTGGAGCAGCCAATCAACCAGGAAAATCCAGCATTGACAGTGCGGCAGGACAATGGTGTCCACCCCGCAAAGGCAGGCTACTACCAGATGGGAGACACCCTGTACTGCTGGATTAAGTCCTTGCTTGCGGACAAATAATGCAATTGCCGCATAATCATGCTATGATTGTTCCACTTAAATAAACAAGAAAAGGAAGGCAAAAATGAAAAGACGCATTTGCATGCTTGCACTGTTGCCATTGATGTTGCTGGCATTGGGGTGGAAGGAGGATTTCACTGAACTTAAAACCTCCACTAAATCAGAAGAAGGGAAATGGTATCTGCACCAGGATGCTGCCATGACAGCCAGCAATGGCAGCTTCGAGGCAGTGGCCACGAAAAATCAACCCAGGATATCCAGGCGTCTTCCACGTGACGCCCGCGGCAAATTCCTGCAAATGCGAATTGACGATGGTACGCGGCGTGTGCTCTTTGACATGAACAATTCATTCTTCACGGACTGGTTTTCTCCGCGTCCAGGTCTGTTCACCATTCCCATCAAGGAGAGTGCGCGTCCAGACGGCAAGAAACCCACGTCCTTCGGCATCAGGATGAATGGCAAGCTGAAGTTCAGCGAGCTGGCATTGGTGGATGAAAATGCGGTGGATGGCGTATTCATCACTATCCTGGACGCAGAAGGCAAGGTCAAGGATGCGAAAACAGCTGGCGTGGCAGGGGACACGGTCTGCATAGAAATGCAGGTCAAGGACAAGCCAGACAATCTGGCGCTGTACCTGTATCAAATCAACGGCACCAACGACTGGGCATATCGCGGGCGCTTCGAGGCGCTGACGCTGCCTGGCGTACCGATAGAACTGAAGGAATGCGAAATCCCAGGTCGCTACCGTGCCACCTTCAAGCTGCAGAAATTGCAGAAGCCATTGAAAATCGACGGCAACAAGCTGGTGGCCGCAATCAACTTCTTTGGAGGCGACCTCAATAACCGGGGCTTTTACTATGGTTTCTGCGCCAATCCAATCGACATAGAAGCCGGCGCGGCGGAAGTTCAGGACACGCAGCTGCTGGTCTATGACTTCGGTCCGCCCACAGGCGCAGTCGCGCCAGATGCAATTGCAATCAACAACAACTCGAAGCACGCCTTGTTCCGCTGGATCAAGAGGCCCTACAGCTACATGGTAGGCGAACGCAAGGAACTGGATCCGCTGCTGATCGACTGGGCTGAAATCAAGGCGAAAAGCTATGCCGAGATGGAAATCAAGGTCAAGCCAGGCAAATACAGGGTTGTAGTTGGATTAGGCGGTGCCATTGCCAGCTGCTGGCTGCACCACGTGCGCCGTCCCCTTCGGGCGACGATATTCATAAACGGCAAGCAGGAATGGGAATACAATGCTCCAGAAAGCGAGCGCTTCGCTCTGATGGACGTAGAGGCAAAGGTGACGGACAAGCTCTTTGACAAATACATTGCACCACACCTGAAAGACCCTGCATTCGATGTGGACTGCACCAACGGGGCAATCAAAATCAAGGTGGCAGCCAGCCAAATGACGGCCACCCCATTGAATTATGTGGCAGTATTCCCCGCCGATGACAGCAACTCCGCCGCCCGCCTGGCACGAATGCAAGCGGCGCGCAGGCAGGTTTTCGATGAGTTCTGGCAAATCATAACCCCAGGTGAAAAGGCATTGCTCACTCCTGTCAGCATCAAGGAATACGATGCGCAGGGCAAGGACTTTGCAATCTACGCCCGCGAGAATCCATACGAATACATCTTCCTGAAGACGCGCCCCCTGCTTTCTGAAGTGGGAGCGCCGCTGCGCATTTTGGCGGCACAGGGGCAATATGGGGTTGGCACCATCCTGCTGCACACCTTTGTTCCCGTGGAGAATGCACAGGTCAAGCTGGACTTGCCAGACTTTCCAGGTGCCACGGTTTCATTCATTATGCCATTCCACTTTGTGTCCCACCAGACGCGCAGGTGCTATATCGCGCCCAACCACTACATGCCATTCGGCGTACGCAGCCTGATCAAGGACCAGAGCTACGGCGCCCGCCTCTGCTTCAAAGTGCCTGAGGCACTGAAGCAGGGCACATACAAGGGCGAATTGACATTCAGCGGAAACAAGCAAGTTGCTAAGCTGCCCATCGAGGTGCGCGTCATTGGAGAAAAGCTGCCAGAATTGAGCGACCACCTTATCGCCATGGTGGGCAATGCGGAGAATGTGGCCAAGGGCTATCGCTTCGAGCGCGAGGCGTTGGGCTGCACCACCGCCCTGGTTGAATACGGGCGCACCAGGGACGCAAAATTCAAGACCGATGAAAAGGGAATGCCCATTGACGTGGACAGGGACAAGGAACTTGTGAAGAGGTCTTTCGAGCGCTACAAGGAAGCTGGCTTCCCCTGCAAGACGCCTTTCATACACCTTAGCGCAGCGGCTAATCGCCTGGACTACTACAGGCAGGGGCCATTCAAGATATACACCAAGGAATACGAAATGGCTTATAAATTGCAGCTGGAATTGATAGTCGAAATGGCCACAAAATATGGCGGGTGCACCAGCGTGATCGCGGATCTGGGCGGCGAAATGGGCTATGGCCTCAATTTCCCGAAACAGGAAGTGATGGACGCGGCGAAGGAAGTCTTCAAGCAGACTGTGCGCGTGCCTGGAATGATGGCCTCCTACCGCTGCAATTGCTCCGAGACCACGAAGCAATTCTATCCATACCTGCAGGTGCAGGGCGTGCGCGATCCAGGCAGCTGGCCTGTTTCCGACGAGCAGAGCAACTTTGGCAAGAACAAGCACATCTACACCTATTCCATAGAAGGGCGTTTTCAAAATGGACTGCATTCCTGGGCGCACGGCGCACGCGGCAATCTGCGTGAATTCCTGCTGTTCAGGCATCAGATTGAGTACAACTCGTTCCTGACATGCACGGGCCTGTGCGGAAACTTCCCCCATCTTGAGGCAATGCCGGGTCCTGAAGGCGACGTGGTGCCCACGGTGCGCTCGGACGCATTCCGCGCCTCCGTGATTGACAGGCAGTACATCCGCCTTCTGGAGAACGAGATCAAGGCATCGAAATATGCAGAGGCAAAGGCCGAGGCCGAGGCGTTCCTTAGCATGCTGCGCTACATCGCATACACCTGGAAAAGCGAGCTTGGCATAAGCTGGATGTACACCAACAATCCATGGCCAGGCCTCAGGCTGGACATGATGCGGGAAATCATCATTATGCTTTGCGAGGAACTGCGCACTGGCAAGAAGACATTGCCTCGCTTCGCGGCAATGCCAAAGGTGCTGGCTGACCCGATTCCAGAGCAGCCCAAGACGGAGGATGTGCTGAAAGAGCCAGAAAGCGCAAAGGACCTGCCATACAAGCATTGGAGGGACATACGCACTGGCGACAGCTGGGAGAAGCAGGGGCTGCCCTACGATGGCTGCGCCTGGTACCGCAAGGCCATCAAAATACCAAAGGACTTCCAGACGCCAGTGCTGCGCATTGGTTCGGCTGATGAGGAGGCATGGGTATTCTGCAATGGCAAGTACATCGGATATCATAATGGCTGGAACTCCGCATTCCAATTCCCGCTGGACAATGTAAAGGCTGGCGACACTGCCGAAATCGCGATCTTCATCTATGATTCAATGCAGATGGGCGGCATCTGGCGCTCCGTGACATTGCACAAGAATGAGGAGGACGCCAAGGCGAACCGCGCTGGCGTCAACCAGGATTCTGGCTGGAAGATCGCCCTCAGCCCCAAAGGACGCAAGCTGGACAAGTTCGAGTTCGCCAGCGGCCCCATCGTGCCGACAAACGTGAACGACTGCGAATTGCAGGTCATGCTGGTG
>JAFZZD010000669.1 GCA_017615955.1 Victivallales bacterium | reverse complement strand
TCCATGGCAATTGTATCTTCTTGTGTAGTGGTTCTCCAGCGCGGGACGCGCTGGCTACCTCCGCAACCGTACAGGCGGCGATTTTAGGACAACGCATATCAAAAGGAATATGTGATGAAACATGAGACGTTGAAGCAATGGATGTCCGATGCGAAATTAAATGGCAGCGAGGACAGTGACGGCTTTTTTATTGTGTCCCGCAACAATCTTGAGTTCAGCATTGCCTATTTGGAGGGAGAAGACTTGGTTGTGTGTTTCTCCTCAATACTGGAGCTTGAGGGACTGGAGGACGCGCAGCGGCTGGAGATATTGTCTCTGGCTCTTTCCTTGAATGGCGTAGGAAATCTGCCGCCTTGCTGCGCCCTGTCGTACGATGAGGAGGGCGACGTAGTCTATTTGCTATGGCAGCAGCAGCCTGAACTGCTGGATGCCACGCGTTTTGCCAATGCCTTCGCGGATTTTGAGACAGCTGCCTTGCAGGCCCAAAACTATCTGAAGGGACAGCTTTCCGGGGAAGAAGGCGGCACGGGCAATTACGACACCCAGGATTTTGTGATAAAGGTATAAGTCATAGCTTTCTTGATTTTTAAGGAGACACCAACATGACATTGAGCGTTAATACGGTTCATTCACTGGAAAGTCGTCGTCTTGAGCTTTCAGGGGAAACAGTGCACGCGGATTTTTCGCGGGCAAGCATGAAGGCTATCAAGGACCACATACTGACCAATTTCGGCTTCTGGAGCAAGACAAGGGTTTCAAGCGCACTGAACAGCGAGCATGCGGCGGGGCATGATACCATGGCACGGATGGGCGCGGCATTGGCGCGAAAGCCAATGGGTCCCGAAGGCGACGGCGTACTCCAGGTTCTGGCGAGGGTGAATGGAAAGTCCCTGGGCGTGATGGACGCATTGTCGGAAATCGGCAAGCTGGAGCGCCAGTATGCGGCCTCCCATGCAAATGCGCCTGACTTGGCGGCGCGGGCATTCTTCGCCACGGCACGAAAAATCGCACTCATGGCCCCCATGGTGGACCAGCACATCCCCGCCCACATGACGCAGGCGGCACAGGCTGTCACGGACATTTCAACACAGTTCGAACATCTGGAACGCGCACTCAACGCGGATACCATACAGGAAGTGGACAGGATGCACTCCCTATACGATTCCAAGCTGCATCTGGCTATACAGACTGGCGATACGCAAATGGCGGAAGCCACGCAGCTGATCATGGCGGTGCTGGACAGCAAGAAGGCGATGCTGCAGGAACTCGCGAATATCACCACACGGCTCTCCAGTGGCAATCCAGATGCGCGTACCATGGAGGAAGCGGGGAATGCGCTGAACGCAATGGCGCAAGCATGCCTTGTGTCATACGGCGGCCCAGGTGAACTGCACGATCTGGGAAGAGCCTCCCTGATTGGCGCAGTCCAAAATGGCATAAAGGAATTCTACGGTGTAATGCATCGGAGGGACATGGCCCGCATTGCCGACTTGCAAGGGCAGATTGACTTGATTGACTTCTCCAATAAGCTGACCGTTGATTGGACCAGCGTGGACGGGCTTATAGACGAGGTCTCATGCCTTGATGACAAAGTGTATTCGCAGGATATGCTTGATGAAGCGGCGGCAGCCTTGCAGAAACTCAATAAAAGTGCGCAAATGAAGTCGTTTGTGGTACGCATGCGCAACCTTGAGGATGCCTTTAAAGACGGACATAGCGTCGGGAACGCTTCCTTGATGAAGATTTTACAGGAACTTGGCGCCATGGAAGTGCCCCCGCATGAAACTGCCACTTATGACAGAATCAAGCGGCATGGGCAGGATCTTATGGACGCCATGAACAAGTATTCCGCAGACAGGGTACGCGCTCCATTGAAGGCATTGCGAAAGGAATTGGACGCCACAAAGAATGTGGAGGATGCACGTGCCTGCGGGCGCAGAATAGAGGCGGAACTAAAAGCGCAGCTGGATTTCCTGATGGATCCCGAGGCTCCTGTGTTCCCAAACACGCTGGCGGCATTGCGCAAGGAACTCAACGACATGAGCACCGCCGCCGTCTTAAAGGAATGGGATATGGTCATGATATCCATAGATGCAGGTGAACAGCATACCTTGCAGGAATTGTATGACAGCCTGGCCACCCAGGAACACATGAACAGGGCAACCATCGAGAGTTCATTGGACCAGTTGAAGGAAATCTCCGAAAAGAACCACAAGACCGTGTCACATACTCTTGATGACCTGGGCAAGCAGGTGCGCGGTTTCAACTACGGGGTCAAGCCCAAGGCGGAAACGCTCTTTGCCAGATTGCAGACCTTGGCCGGCAACATATCGGCGGCGCAGGATGCTTCCCAACGCACGCTGCTTGCCGATGAGCGAAAATCCATCGGCGACAAATGTGGTGAGATCGAGGCCGCACTGGCGAAGAACTTCGCCGAAGCAATGACCCTGCTGCCTGAAGGGGAGTATATCTATTTGGACAAGGATGACAAGAGAGCTGTGGGCGAACTATGCCGACTGGGCGGTTTTGACGCGAAACTGGCCAGCGCAATACTCAAACTGGGGCAAGACGCCCCTGGCGCATTGAGACTCTTGAACAAGATGGTCAATGCACGGCTGGACGGCAAGCCAGGCGCGACAACTGAATTGTTCGCACAAATGGATAAACTGCTGGAAACGGATCCAGAAGTAGCTGATGCACTGCTGGAGGCAAAACTCAAGCTGGCCCCCGGCATGGATGAAAAGAAGGTGCGCTTGCTGCATGAGGCGGCTGTCGCCCGCGTAAAGTTCGACAGGACCATGGCGGAACCCTCAAAGAACCTCTCCATGGAACGTCTGGGACTGTACTATTTCAAGGGTTCCACGCCAAAGACATCTCTTCGCTACATGCTGGACAAAATCGGGCTGGCAAGACGCAATGGTCCCGTTGGCTTGAACATGGCAATCCTCAAGCATCTCTGGCTGGACGAATTGGCAAGTGGCATCACCGACGATTCACCGCTGCCAGACGTGAAGGCCCGCTTCGCGGAGTTCCAGGCCAACTTGCCAGAGCCATTCAAGAGCGACAAGAAACTTTTCGATGCAATGGCGTTCGATGTAAAGGAACTTCGCTTCGTGGAGGATTTCGGCACATCGCTGGCTGCGCTTTCAGGGACGATGGACGGTGCCCGCGAGTTGCAGCAGGCCTTCGACGCACTGGCTGGGCAGGACGATGTATTCGCGGCCCGCAAGGCATTGGAAAGCCTGACAAGGCGCTACGCCAACTGCACAAGCGCCACTGGCGACCAGCTGATGGAAAGCGGCACCGGCGTGCGGCAGGGACTGTTCGCCGCCTGCGAGAAACTGCCAGATGAACTAGCCGAGGCATTCCAAATCGAAGGCAAACCCACCGAAGAGCAGCAGAAGGCCATAGAGGCATTCGCGGAAAAGGCCGAGGGGTTGCGCAGCGCCAGTGTGCTTTTGACCACACGGGCAAAGCGGCAGCAGGCCGCCTGCTCCGCCATCGTGGGGGATGTGGCAGATATGGAAAAGACCATCCGCGCGATGAGGGAAGCCGAAGGCAAGACCTTCAAACCGAACAAGGTAAATGGCGCCAGCGTCGCCGTATGCATCATTGCATTGCAGACCGCAGTCCATGGGATAAAGGATGACTTGGCGGCGGAAAGGGCTGCGGCGGCTGTTGGCGATGAAAAAGCCCAGAAAATCGCGGCAGATAGGATGCAGTGTCGATTTAATCTGCTGGCACACGTGCAATTCCCTGAAGGAATGCATCTATCCTCAATGTCCTCCCACATGAAACTCAGCATGGATGAAGAGGCATCAAAGCTCTTTGATTTGCGCACTAAAGTTTCTCATTTGCCAGGCGGCGCCTGGGATGGAAAAGTGGAACTGACTAAAATTGCGGAGGAAATTGAAAGATTCCTGTCAGACGGCAACTATGTGGAAAAGGCAAAGGCGGTTCTGGCGTACAAGCACCATGACAAACAAGGCACAGCACAAAAAGTCTGGGACAAGGCATTCGCCAATGTAAAACTTTCTGGAGATGGTTTTATAGCAGAACGGAACATGATATTCGACTTGTTCCCACAGGAACTCGCCGGCAAGGCGATACGTGCCAAACATGCGCAAGGCAAGTTGTCCGCCGCGGCGAAGGAGGACTTCGCGGCGGCGAAGAAGTCACTGGAAGAGACAACGCAGGCGTTCAGCGGCCAGGTGCGCAAGGCATTGGCGGACGCAGTGCGCATTGCAGTGGTGGACACGTTCCTGCGCAGCGACCCGCCCATTGGCAGCGCGGCGGCGTTGCGGCAGCAGATTTCAAAATTGCCGGACCAGCGGGCCCTGCGTGAAATGCCCTTCTTCCAGCAGTGCCAGAAGACACTGCGTGAGAAACTGGCCGTGCCAGATGCAGTCAGCACCAATCTTCTGATTCAGCTTCTGACAAATATCGACGACCACATGTTCCAGGATATGGCGAAGAGCGTGAGCACACAAGGCGCGCAGACATTCCTGATGGACTTGTCAGCTGCAGACCGTGCGCCTATTGAGCGGCTGCTGCATCGTGAGGACACATTGCGCCGTGCAACCGCGCTGGTTTCAAGCATGAAAGAGCCAGACGCAATGGTTACCTTCGACCTGGGCATGACGCATGGAAGCACAGTACCCTCCGTTGCAGGGCATGTGTCATCGAGTTCATTCCGCAGGGAGAACGCGCTTTATGCAGGCATGGCCATTCGACGCGAAGGCGCGGAATTCATAGTGACACTTTCGCCAAACGCGACAGGAAAGATGGGCCAGCGCATCCATGAAGCGCTGGTGCAGCTGGAGAATGCGGCAGCCCGCGCGGAAGGACAGTTCCGAGATGGAATGGAGCTGCATTTTAAGAACGGAGAGAAATGCTCGGAATTCCTGGCGGATTTGATGAGCGGCGAATTGGAGATGTCCAGTTTCAAGAACTGCTCCGCAATTGACCTGCTTGCAAGGAAGAGCGGCAAGCTGGTATCCCAGCGAGTTGACGTTGCCAAATAGGCGTGTGGCCTGTGGTCTGTGGACTGTGGTGTGTCCGCGGCGAAAGCCGCGGATATGGCTGTGCCTGCCAAACGCGGGCGAAAACGCCCGCGCACAGAACAGGCCACAATCAAAGCCTGGCGTTTTGAAGTAGTGCCACTGCCTTTTCAAGCACCTCTGCGATGCAAAGTGTCTGCTCCCTTGGAATAGGAGAGACGCCAGTCGCAAAGAAATCCAGCATCGCATTCACAAAATTAACCCAGTATCCCGTTGCTGTAGAATATGCCGCGGCATCTGTTTCAGAGGCGGCGCTGATCGCGAATGGGAAATAGACCGCGTATGTGGCGGTCGCCAGCCTGGAATTGCCGTATTTCAATGCCAGGGACAATTTCTTCGCGTCGCCGACAAGCTGAATGTCCCTTATGTCAGTCCCCATCACGGCGACTATCATTTCCAGCTGGTGTATGGCATATTCAGGGAAACTGCGCCCGCCACCAAGCGTATTGAACAGAATCGGCTTCATTGCCTGTAGTTTTCCGGACTGTATTTCCTCGCAGAAGCGGAGGGCGGATGAGGTCATCAGCGGCGTGGAATGCCTTTCCGCCAGGTCAAACATTCCTTTGGCCGCCGCCAGTGTATCCGCAAATGGCTTATCCACATAGACTGGCTTTCCAGAACGTAGCGGGATATCCGCCAGGCGGGCATGGACTTCCGGGTTCGCTGGAGCCAGAACGCTGATGACATCGCAGTTCTCCACCACTTCTTCAATGGACTTGGCGGCAATCATATTATTGTCCCCACACCATTCCTGAAGATTCCTCCGTCCAGGAAATGGTGCTTCTTCCCATGCGTATGCCAGTTCAAATTCATCCTTTCTATTCGACGATGCAATCCATTCCGGAAGATGATTGGAATGCCACTCGTCAATAAACAAATCAATCAGACCGATTTTCTTTTTCATTTTCAAAACATCATTGTTGATTTTAGTTTTGCCTTGTTCTTCAAGAGGGTGGCTTTCCGCGCGGCCATGGGCCGCGCGTCAGGACGCGGGACTT
>JAFZZD010000668.1 GCA_017615955.1 Victivallales bacterium | reverse complement strand
CTTTGAGAGGCGCCTAAATGCGTTGGCTATAGGTTATTTGGTAACCATTGCGCGGACTTCGTCCAGGTGGCCAGCGCTACCCAGCTTCACGTTCTTTGCGGCGATGAAGTCTGCGTATGCAGCCATGAATTCCTTGCCTGCGGGGCGCAGGTCGAAATCTTCTGGATGGAGGATGAAGTGTTCGCGGTGAACGCGGCACCACACCAGACGGCCGTCAGTGTCGATGTTGATTTTGGTGACGCCAAGCTTTGCGGCCTGGAGGAACTGATTGTCATCCACGCCCTTTGCGCCAGCCAGTTTGCCGCCAGCGATGTTGATGCGGCGGACTTCATCCTGTGGCACTGAGCTGGAGCCGTGCATTACCAGCGGGAAGCCTGGGAGTCGCTTCTGGATCTCGGTGAGCACGTCGAAGTGGAGGCCCTGTGTGCCTGTGAACTTGAATGCGCCGTGGCTGGTTCCGATTGCGCATGCCAGTGAGTCAACGCGTGTGCGCTCCACGAATTCCTTTGCCTGGTCGGGGTTGGTGAGTTTTGCCTCGGATTCGCTGACCTGCACGTGCTCTTCCACGCCGCCCAGCTGTCCCAGTTCAGCTTCCACCACGAGGCCTGCCGCATGTGCTGCGTCAACAACGCGCTTTGTGGTCGCCACGTTTTCCTCGAAGGGCTTGCTGGAAGCATCAATCATGACTGAGCTGTAGAAGCCGCTCTTGATGCAGTCCATGCAGGTTGCCTCATCACCGTGGTCCAGGTGCACTGCGAAGATTGCTTCTGGGAACACCTGGTCAGCAGCGCGGATGATTGCCTCCAGCATCAGCTTGTCGGTATAGGCGCGGGCGCCTTTGCTGATCTGGATGATGAAAGGAGCCTTGCTCTTGACATTGCCTCTGAAGAGGCCCATGCACTGTTCCAGGTTGTTGATGTTGTAGGCGCCGATAGCGTACTTTCCGTAGGCGGCCTTGAAGAGTTCCTTTGTGGTAACAATCATCGTTCTTTCCTCGTTTTTAGGTTAGTTCCTGCCAGTTCAGTGCAAATCGCATTGCGACTGGCTTGCCAATTGAAAAATCGGCGTTAATATAACTCCGATTTGCTTTTCTGTTAGACAATACATGACATTTTTCCCAAAAAAAGACAATTTACGCACAGTGCCTGCCAAGGAGCCGGGACAGGCCAGGGTGCTCTTGTTTTCGGACATACACCTGGGCCTGTTTCCCAGGCGCATCGGTCAGTTGCTGAACAAGCGCATTCTTGGTTCTTTCAACCATCTGCTGCGGCGCAGGCACAAGGTGCGGGCTGAGCGCATTGCCGCTCTGGCGGAACTTATGCCAGGCATTGACGCTGATGTGACCGTGTGCGCAGGGGATTTGACCAGCGCCTCTCTGCCAGAGGAATTTGCCTGGGCAATGCGTGAGCTGGAGCCAGTGAAGGCGGCGTCTAAAGGGCATTTCGTGTATGTGCCAGGCAACCATGATGCGTATGTGGATGAGCCAGAGGCAGTGGCTGCCCTGGAGAATGCTGTCGAAAAACTCAATGACGGGCGATTTTTCTTGAAATCTTTGCCGTTTGCTATGGCATATTCCGGGATAAGGCTCATATTATTGAATCCTGCGCGGCCTTGTGGCTGGATGCTGTCATGCGGCTATCTGGGCGAGCGGCAGTCAACCCGAATGGGCGAGTTGCTGCAGGAAGGCGAAGCTGGCTGCGCGAATGTGATCGTGACGCATTTCCCTGCAATGGACGCCATGGGGCGACTGCCTGGAATGAGGCATGGCCTGCGAGGAGCGCAGTTCATTGCAGATGTGTTGAAGGAGGGCAGGGCGGCAGCAGTGCTTTCAGGGCATGTGCACAGGCCGTATTCATGCATTCTGGACAACGGCGGAGGGCAGCTGTGCAGCGGCTCCCTTACCTTGGCAGGAAGCTATATAGTGGCGGACTTCCGGGACGGGCGTCTGCAAAGGCATTTCATTCTTACAATAGATTAAATACAGAAGGAACGGAAAATGAAGAAGCAGTATCTGGCATTTGACCTGGGCGCCTCGTCTGGGCGGGCTATCATCGGCACACTTGACAATGGCAAGATCACTCTGGAGGAAGTCCACCGCTTCCCCAATGGCCCCATTGAAATCAACGGCGGTCTTTTCTGGAATACATTGGGTCTTTTCAATGAGTTGAAGATTGGCCTGGCGAAGGCCGTGCAGTCCGGCGCAAACATAGAGGGCATCGCCATTGATACCTGGGGTGTGGACTATGCGCTGTTGGACAAAAATGGGTTCCTGGCTGGGCAGCCACGCAACTACAGGGATCCCAGGACTGACGATGCAATGCCGTATGCATTCAAGAAAATGTCCTCCGAGAAAATTTATGAAGCCACTGGAATACAGTTTATGCCATTGAACACCATATTCCAGCTGGTGGCGGCGATCAGGGACAAGGACGCATCGCTGGAGATAGCGGACAAGCTGCTGTTCACGCCCAACATATTGACCTACCTCTTCTGCGGCGATGTGTCCGCCGAATACAGCATTGCCACCACGTCCCAGCTGTACAATCCCAGCACGAAGGACTGGGCGTGGGATGTGATAGACGCCATGGGCATCAAGCGCACATTGTTCCCGAAGATCACGCCTTCCGGCACTGTGGTGGGCACTGTCCGCCCCGCATTGCAGGAGGAATGCAAGTGCGGCGCTATTCCAGTGATTCTGGTGGGTTCTCACGACACGGCGTCCGCCGTGGCGGCTGTCCCCGCGAAGAAGGGCAGTTCCTGGGCATATTTGTCCAGCGGCACGTGGAGT
>JAFZZD010000069.1 GCA_017615955.1 Victivallales bacterium | reverse complement strand
GCGTAAGAAGGAGATTGCATATATGAAAGTTGCGCATTATGAGCAGACAATCACGCCAGAAGTCGGGGAACCTGCGGCTGGATATGGCGTGAATGACGTCACAGTCAGGATACATGATGAGTTGAAGTTGTCCGTCCTGCTGCTGGATGACGGCGAGAACAAGGGGGCTGTGCTGGGCTACGACCTGCTGGGGCTTGACGCGCCGTTTGTAAAGAAAATACGGCAGGATGTGTCTGCCATGCTGGGCTGCCCGGAGGCGAATGTGATTTTGAGCTGCACCCATACGCACAGCGGACCGCATACGCGCACCCTTGCGCGCCGCGGCGCAAATCTTGAGTATATTGAGAAACTGTATAAGTGGACGGAGGAAGGCGTGGCAAAGGCTATGGCTGATTTCCGCGAGACGGACGTGTATTTCTATTCCTGCAAATGCGACCAGAATTACAATCGCCGCTACGTGGATGGCTCGAATCACTGCACATATCTGCCATGTAACCGCAGCATGGAGCCTTTGACCACTGAATTCACTGACAAGGAACTGGGCATGCTGATTTTCACGTTGCCCAAGACCAGGGAGCCAATGGGCGTGTTTCTAAACTTTGCCGCGCATCCGCTGGCATCGCATGCGCCTGGACTGGGGGCCCATCAGATTTCCGCGGATTATCCTGGCGAAGTCCGTAAAATAATGGCTGACAACAGCTGCTGGTGCGTATTCACTGATGGCGCGGCAGGAGACCAGTTCCCGAAGAATTCCGAATGCGGTTGGGAGGCAGTCCATAGCTGTGCTTCTGGCATTGCGGTGGAGGCGTTGCGTGGCATTTGCGATTCGTGTAGAAATCCGTCTCTATATCATCTGCCAGAACCAAAGATACAGGCCACCATAGAGAATGTGAGATTGAAGATGCGCAACGATGAGAGGCGTCATCCCGAACTGCCCGTCTATGCTGGCCAGAAGGAAATAGATGCTGAAATCCAGCTGTTCACGCTGGGCGAGGTTTGCCTGGTGGGTGTTCCTGGCGAGATGCTTGCTGAAGTTGGGCAGGAGATCAAGTGGCATTCGCCTTTCCGCAGGACATTCATCCTGTATAATTCCACGGCATACTTGAGTTATCTGCCACCAGCAAATGCATACGTTGCAGGCGGTTATGAAGTAGGTGCCTCCTTCATACAGCCCTTCGAGAGCCTGAAAATGGTGAATGCCGCCGTGGCGGGAATGCGCAAGTTGCATGCCCCATTGCCAGAGGAACTGGATAAGACAGAGTGATATTCTCTGCTCACATCATGTCGCAGCGCGGGGCTAGCCACGCGTTTGTTGCGCAATTTACATACTGTGAGGACTGGTAACGTGGTAAATATTGATAACATTGTCAGTGATTTCAACAGGATGGTGGTGAACAAGGCACCTGTGGCGGATATAGCCGCCTTGCTGGGCAGTTTGCGCGAAAATCCTGCATATCTTGAATTGCTGGGTGCCATGAGTGTCAACAGCCAGGCCATATTGAATCTGGAAGTGCTTCGCCAGTGGCCTGAGGAATACCTTTCCGCACTTTCACTCTTCCTCCTGCGTCTGCCGTGCATACCGATTGAGGAGAAGTTTCCCTGTGGGAAGAGGGAACTTGCCATCGCAGAGGCATTGCAGAACGAAAGCGTACCGAAAATCACCCGTGTGCAACTATGGCGCACCTTGTTGATGGACGGGTATATTTTACCCTATTACAAGGAAGGCAAAAACTGGAATATGCCATCGGCATTGTACGAGCATCCTGCCGTGCGTCGTTGGCTTTGTTTGACGAAGCACGAGGGGTGGGAAGATTTGTGTTGTACAGATTCGTATTTCTTCGGCAAGGACATTCGTAAACAGTTCGATAGTGATGAAGACAAGCAGGCGCTGGCGGCCATTGAGAATGATTTGCCTTCCGCCTTGATGATGCCTTTGTCGATTCGTGGAGAGAATTTGCTTGTAAAATATGCATGGGCGACTATGACATTGGGTGCAAGCAGGATTGCAACATATCTGTATAGCGAAGGAAACAAGACGTTTCGCAGGAATTTTTCTCCCAGAAGGCTGCTGTTGTTTGCCTGTGCAAATTGGAACAATGAAGCGGCAATCCCTTTCGTTATCATGCTGGAAAAGGATAATCCTGGGCTGGTTAAAAATACCATAGACGCCTTTGGACACGATGCATTGTGGTACACGCTTTACAAGCGAAATCGCTTCTCCAAATTGACGATTTTCGCAGGGAGCCACGAGCCTGATGCACTAGGGAAGGCGCTGATAGAACTTGGCTGCGATCCTGGCAGGCAAAACAGTCTGGGGCTGTCTTACATCGACTTGGTTTAGGTTTTATACGCGCGGCCGCACGTCAGGACGGAGGACTTCTATACGGCCTTATTCCATGTGCGGTTGTCTCTCGCGACTTTGGCCGCGCGGAACAAGCGCATATTCTTTTTTTATGCTTGAAAAATGAAGAAATTCATATAAATTCCCTCAAATTTTTTATCTTCGAATGCATTGAACATATACAATGGCGGAAACCACAAATAGAAACGTTCAGTTTACGCAAGTAATAACGCCTACGGGCTCTACTACTACTGCCACTAATTTTGCCCCGAAAGGTGCGCGTAAACTCATTAAGGACAGTGACGTATCGACGCAGCCAGTCATGTTCACTGTGAATTCCTCGCTGGAATTCAGGCGCAAGTTGGAATATACCGACAGGCGCTACAAACGCATCAAGTTGATGGCCACTGGTGGATATGGGCGCATCTTCATGGTGGAGGACAATGTGCTGGGGAGAAAGGCCGTTGTCAAATCCCTTAAGGAAGAACTGCTTGAGCATCCGGACATAGTGCGGAAATTCCTTACCGAGGCGAAACTCAATGCGCAGTTGGATCATCCTTCAATTGTGACAGTGTTCAGTCTGGATACCGATTCATCCGACGGGCTGCATATGGCAATGCAACTTATCAATGGCATTACCTTGAAAGAATATCTTGCCCGTACGCTGGAAGAACACCAGAAGAACAATTGGAGCAATGCACAGGCAACGCGGCTGCTTCAGGAACGACTGGAGATATTCCTCCATATCTGCGATGCAATCGACTACAGCCACAGCAAGGGCATAATCCACTGCGACATCAAGCCTGATAATGTGATGATAGGGCGCTATGGCGAGGTTTATGTGATGGACTGGGGAATTGCCGCCGCCGATGGTTGCAATAGAAAGGAAAATTTGGATGGCACACCCTCCTACATGCCTCCGGAGACATTGCGGGATGGTGTCACGAACAAGCAGACCGATGTGTTTGCCCTGG
>JAFZZD010000667.1 GCA_017615955.1 Victivallales bacterium | reverse complement strand
CGCGGGACGAACACTCAGAACGAAAGTTTTTTGGCGGATTCATTGATGCAGAAAAATGAAGACAGCAATCCAGCGCAGACGCCATTTTCACAACTGGACAAGGAAAATTGCAAATATCCAGGGGAAAAACTCTTGCGTCCAAGCGCCTCTGCGCTAAAATAATGGGAACTGAATTTGAAGCGAACATAGGCGGCAATTTCATTTCTGGAGAAAACATCATGAAGTTAGGTTCTGTCATTTCCAACGGGGCTGTCTTGCAGAGGCAACAGCCGATTCGCGTATGGGGCGAAACTCTGCCAACGGTGCTAGTCCAGGCGGAACTGGCGGGGAAAACCGCATACGCAAAATCCTCTGGGAACGGTGAATTTCTGCTGCACCTTCCTCCTATGGAGGCAGGCGGCCCCTTTGAACTGACAGTGTCTGTTCCAGAAATCGCGGGAGAGACGCTAACGCTCCATGACATCCTGATTGGGGAGGTCTGGCTGTGTTCGGGACAATCCAACATGAGCTATCGCCTTAACAGCGGCTGTGAAACCCAGCCGCCTGAAGAAGAGCCCTTGTGCAGAAAGCAGGAAAGGGAATTTCTCGACACGGTATGCCCGAACAATGGCATACGTTTCATCACAATACCAATGGAAGTCACTGGTTGCAGGGAAAGGTACTTTGAGGGCTCATGGCGTCCCATGATGCGTGAAAATGCACCTGAGGCATTCGCGGTGGCAGCCTGGTTCGGCGCAAGACTAAATGAAAAGCTCAACGTCCCGATAGGACTGCTCTGCTGTGCCTGGGGCGGCTCGGTGATAGAGACATGGACCAGCTCCGCGGCACTGCGCAGCAATCCGGACACAAAGCCGCTGCTGGAGGCATGGGAGGAATATCGTCGGGAAAAGGACGCATGGCTAGGCTCACCAAAGAGCGAAAGCGAGCTGCTGAGTGAAATTGCCGTGCCGGACCGCGGCAACGCAGGATTCACACAGGGCTTGGCGGCTCCTGAATGTGATGATTCCGGATGGATGGACATGGAGATTCCAGGCAGCTGGATTGAGCAGGGGCTTGGCGGCAACGGGGCAATCTGGTGCCGCATGAAGGTGACTGTCCCTGCTGAATGCGCTGGCAAGGAGCTCTTCCTAAAGACTGGCGGGATTGACAAGCATGACACAGCCTATTTCAACGGCGTTGAGATAGGCCGCACTGGAAAGGAGCTTGAAACACAATTCTGGAATCAGCCTCGCTGCTACAGAATTCCAGCGGAGCTGGTTCGCGCAGGGGAAAACACCATTGCCATCCGCGCATTCTCCTTTGCCCAGGATGGGGCTTTCGGAGAGCCTGGCAAATGCTATGCCCTGTGCGGGGATGGCTTGGAGATTCCGCTTGCAGGAACATGGAAGGCGAAGATGGAGTACGATCTTGGCCATATCACACCGCCGCCGCGCTTCAGCATTCAGCTGCATAACACACCTGCCATGCAGTTTGACAGCATGGTTCGTCCCCTGCTGCCATTTGCAATACAGGGCGCG
>JAFZZD010000666.1 GCA_017615955.1 Victivallales bacterium | reverse complement strand
GAGTGGCATAGGCAAGTTGACTGCTGATACCATGCTGCTGGTTGATGCTTTGGCGGGGGACAGCAGGGTGGATGCTCTGCGCATCGGCATTGCTGGGCATTCCCTGGGAGGAAAGATGGCATTTTATGCAGGCTGCCTGGATGACCGCATAAAGGCGATTCTGGCAAGCGACTTTGGCATTGGCTGGGACCAGACTAACTGGAATGACATCTGGTACTGGGGAAACAAGGTGGATTTGCTTAAAGCACGTGGCATTGACCATGGCAGTCTGCTGGCCTGCGCCGCGCCAAAGCCGTTCTGCCTCATCGCAGGCCAATATGACAATGCGGACAGCTATGCCATGATGCAGAAGACGCCAGGATACGAGAACAAGCCCGACAGGCTTGTCATGTTCAATCATGCCACTGGCCACCGTCCGCCAATGAACGTGCTGGAGAAAGGATATGACTTTCTTGACAAATGGCTGAGAGCTTAAATTAATACGAAATGATATTGAGGTTTTTTATGCGTCACATATTAATGCTTCTTGTTATTGTGGTCTCCATGGTTTCTGGTGCCGAAATCATTAAAAATGGTGATTTTAGCGAAGGATTGAAATATTGGCTGGTCAATAAGGAGGCGGAGATAAGTCCAACCGTCAAGGCGGGAGGGAAGAATGCGGTATGCATAACCAGAGGCAATGGTGTCATTCAAAATGTGGCCATAGAGCCTGATGGCATTTACGAGTTGAGCTTTCTGGTCAAGGGTGAGAATATCAGCGCTGCCAATCCAGGCAAGCATGGCGGCAGGATAATCCTGAATGCAGGGAAGAATTACGGGCGGTGCACTGCCAATGACGATGGCAGCTGCATGACAGGCACTTTTGACTGGAAGCGTGGCGTGTATCGTTTCAATGCATCAAAATTCAACAGCAGACGTTTGAATTTGAATCTATACCTTGATGCCGATGGCAAATGCTACTATGCCGATGTCAAACTTAAAAAAGTTGGCATGGAAAAGAAGCAGAGCAAGCAGGTGGACAATCAGTTTTTCAGGGAAAGCTACAGGCCAGATTATCCGCTGCCCAATTTTTATCCCATTGATGAGGCATACGGCTTGGTGGAGCCTGGCAAGCAGGCGCAGTTCAAACTTGAGATGCAGATGCTTGACGGGCTGGAATATGCCATGGTCGTGAAGAATGAATTGAATGAGATTGTCTTTGAACAAGAGCGAAGGCCATATTCAGAGAATGAGACAATAACTGTTCCAGGGCAGAAAAGGGGCTATTACATACTTGAGGCCCAGGCGTTTGTTAAAGATAAAAAGATTGCCTTTGTGCAAAGCGCCTTTGTAAGCACGCCAGCGATGAACGGCTGGCGCGATCCGTTTTTCCGTGTCAACCAGTTTGGCATTTGGACTCCATTGATTGATGGTTATAGGATGCTGGGCATTGGCTCTGCCACCCTGCCAATCATAGGCAATGAAAAGGGTGACCCTGCCAAGAATGCCCAAAAGCGCTATCTTGGCACTTACAAGAAGTTTCTTGATTCCGATTTCGAACTTCATGCCCTTTATGTTGGCGGCATGAGCCAAAGGGATTGCGATATGGATTTGTTCAGGAAAGGTTATCCGATATACACTATGGAATATCTGAAGAACATTGAGGCCACGGTCACAGAGGCGGCAAAGATATTGAAGGGCAAGGTGAAAAGCTATGGTTCTATTATGGAGATTCCTTCTTTGGCGCAGATGAAGCACAAGCACGCGGGCACCTGGACCGAGGCAATGAGCAAGCAGCTTTTCAGCACACGCATAGTTTCGCGCGCAGCCCGCAGCATTGACCCTGAAGCAAAAATCACGGCGGGGGGCAACAATATGGAAATGTTCATTGAGCCGATTGAGAGAATAGTGATGACTGACCTGGTGGATGACTTTGACATATACAATATCGATGGTTACTTCGGCAACTGGGACCTTACAAGTGGAAAGCCCAATGTCCCTGAAAGAAGCCTGCGCAGTTTTTATATGAAGTCCAGTGAACTTGCCAAATCCCTTGGCAAATCACCGATGGTGCAGAATACCGAAACAGGCTACAACATCTTCTATGGTTGCCGCTATGACCAGGGACTTGCTGTGACACAGGCGTTTCTTACGGCCCGTGCCATGGTCATCAGTAAATCCGCGCCAGTTGGTTCCGTGGCCCTTTTCAGGCTTAGCACACACTATAGCTTCGATGAGAAAAAGCCATTGAGCGGTTGCTTTGCCACTGCCTGGAAACCTGGTCATGCAGACAATGGCAAAAAACTCACCTATACGCCATTGCCTGGCGGCGCGGCATTTGCCACTTTTGCAAGGGAACTGGCATTTGTGAAATTCTTCAGGGAAATCAAAAGTTCGGACAACAATATGTATGCGTATGTATTCACAAGACCCGATGGTAGGACATTGCTTTGCATTTGGTGCATTGATGGGGAATATGACCTGGATATGACATTGGAGGAAAGGGCGCTGCTGGTTAGCATGTATGGCAGGGAAAGCGGGCTTTCTTCTGGCAATGCCAAAATACGCCTTACCGTGCATCCCCTTTATCTGGTGACGAATGAGGCACCTGAAAAGCTGGCGGCAAAGGTGGCGAAGAATTTCGAGGCATTCCGTCCCCAGTATAAATCAGCCGCAAAACTGGTCTCACCCGCTTCCGCCATGCTCTATGTGAATAATGTCACCAATGAGACAATCACGGTCAAGACCGCTGCAAAGAGCTTTGAAATTATGCCTTGCACCATAGGCAATATGCTTGTCGGCATTGAACCAGGGCAGAATAGCATAGACTTCACTATAAATGGCAAAAAAATGTCGGCTAAGATTATCAATAATACTGTCAGATTCACTAGAGCAAATGGTATGGCAAAGGTGGATGACAAGGGAAATATTCCCAAGGGAAGAATCACTGGCAGGCTCTGCGTTCCAGACAACGTAAAGCCCTTGTCGGCGTTGCATCCTGAACTCAGCTATTTTAAATCTTCACTGAATCCAAATGGACACGATATATCTGCGGAATATTGCTTGAATTACGACAGCAAGAACATTTATATTTGTGTC
>JAFZZD010000068.1 GCA_017615955.1 Victivallales bacterium | reverse complement strand
GTTCAGCGTAAACGAGGGTTCGCGCAGTTCCACCGTTGACGCGCTGGTGCGCCTCATGAAGGAGGATCCGCAGATTGAAGTCAGGCAATGGGGCGGCATTTCCCTGCCTAGCGCAGGCGATTCGAACCTGCTCATGTCCCTGGCTGGCAAAACCAGCCCGGACATCGGCATCGCCCTCTTCCACACCATCCGCAATGACATCAAGCAGAATTTCCTCTATCCCCTCAACGAGTGGATCGGGGATGATTTGAACGGGGACGGCGAGGTCTCAGGCGATGAAGTCAAGTGGAAGGAATGGGAAAAATACAAGCCACTGTGGAGAGCAGTCGCCAGCCAGGACGGCAAGATCTACGGCATTCCAGTTCCAAGCGTAAACATACAGGGAATGGTATTCCGCATCGACCTGGTCAAGGAGGCTGGTCTTGACCCCAACAACCCGCCCAAGGACTGGGACGAATTCTACGAGTGGTGCAAGGCGCTGACAATGCCCAACAAGGTGGTCAAGGGCGCCGTCAATTCCTACGGGCAGAGGGCGCTTTGCCTTCCCACTGGCGGCTACATGTTCCTGCCTTGGATATACACAGCTGGAGGAGAGCCATTCATTCAGTACCGCAAAAGCCCGAAGACCGGCAAGGAATACGGCTTCTCCATCGTGGAGGAGAAGTTCATCACGCCGGAAGGCGAGGACCTGTCACACGAACCCTCAGACTGGCGGGCCAACTGGGACACGGAGGAAGGAAGATCCGCCCTCTCATTCTGGTACAAGCTGCGCTGGGGCACCTTCGAGAAGGACGGCGAGCAAATCAAAGGCGTGGTGCTGCCCGCCTCCATTTCAAGGCAGCATTATTTCCATGATTTCCTGGGCACCGGCGAGGTCGCAATGATGGCGGCCACCATTGATGACCTGGCGCAAATCGCCAAGGGCGCACAACTGGATCCATCGCTGCTCAGCTGGTTCCCATATCCCGCCGCGCCAGGTCCCAAGGGACGCCAATGCGTGCAGATTTTCCAGCATTACTGCGCCATGTACGCCAACGTGAAAGACCGCCCGAAGGAGGAGCGGGACAAGATATGGAAGGCGCTGCTGGCGTGCATTGATAGGGAAAACGCCCGCCGAAACGTGGAGGAATGTGTGCTCAGCGGCATGGCAAGCTTCGTGTCGCCAGACAGGCTCCGCCAATACGGCTTCGAAGAGTATGTCAAGGACGTGCCCAAGATTATTCAGGACAACTTCAAGGCGATAGACGATGGCACTGTCATTTCACGGACGGAGCCTTTCTCGGGGCATTGGCTCAATATAAACGATGAAATCATACGCCGTGTAATCGGTATCATGCTGGGCGCCAACGGCGAGCATTTCGACTACCTGAAAGCATACGCGGACTTGCAGGTGGCGGCCAACAGCGGCCTCATGTTCGAAATGCCGGAGGAATTTCTGGCGGCTCGCAGGCCTTACGCGCTGGCCATCATGATAGTCGTGGTCTGCCTGTTCGCTGTTGTATTGTACAAGATCATCTTCTCGTACGATGTGAAGAAAGTGGGCTCCCGCTCCGTGTATTCAGGATGGCTGCCTGTGCTGCTACTGGTGCCCGCACTGACAATCATCACCTGCTGGCGCTACTATCCCCTGCTGCGAGGCATGGTCATGGCTCTCCAGGACTACAAGGTGGTGGGCGAATCCAGATTCGTGGGGCTGGACAACTTCATCAACCTGGCATACAACAGGGACTTCTGGATCAGCATCTGGAGAACCTGTTACTTCGTGGTGTTGAACATGGTGATGGTTTTCCTGGCGCCAATATTCCTGGCTGTGCTGCTGACGGAAATACCAAAGGGCAAGATCTTCTTCAGAACCCTTTTCTTCCTGCCCCAGATGACAAGCAGCGTGGTCATCGCCCTGCTGTGGAAAATGCTCTATTCCTCCAGCGCAACTGGATATCTGAACCAGCTGATAACCATGGTCAACAAACTGCCTGGCGTGGAAATACCAATGCAGACCTGGTTGCAGGACCCCAAGCTGGCAATGATATGCTGCATAATCCCGACGGTCTGGGCGGGCATGGGAATGTCCAGCCTCATATATCTGGCGGCTTTGCAGTCTCTCCCCAAGGAGCTATATGAGGCGGCGGATGTGGACGGCGCCACATGGTGGCAGAAATTCTGCAAAATCACTGTCCCGTACCTGCTGCCTCTGATCATAATCAACTTCGTGGGTTCCTTCATCGGCACATTCCAGGGCATGGGAAACATATTCCTGCTGACATTCGGCGGCCCTGGCGACGCAACCATGGTCATCGGCATGAAAATCTGGCAGGAGGCATACGCCTACCTGCATTTCAGCATGGCCACTTGCATGGCGTGGATCATGGGCGCGGGCCTGATCGGCCTCACGTACATACAGATACAGTTCCTCAAGAAAGTGGAATACAAGAAGGCCTCTGAATAAGGAGAAGCATATATGCCACTCATAGCCGAAGTCGGTCGTAAATCCTGGTCAAGCCGCTTGCTGCTGGGAATTATTTATTTCATATTGTGTATCATGGGTGCTTGCATGGTGATACCATTTCTTATCACTATAAGCAGCAGTCTCAGCACCGCCAGCGATTACTGGAACTACAACGTGTTTCCACGCTTCCTGTTCCATGAGGACTTCCGCTATGTCAGGGGGCTTAGCCAGTACTTCTTCAGATATCCAAGCTACGGAACGCAGATGAAGGCGTATTTCCCTGAAAGGCCGCGCCACTGGAATTCCTGGTCTGTGATTGGCAGGGACAAGGAAGGCCATGCCGACTTTGCGACCTTCTACATGGAAGAGGCAAGAAGGAATCCCGAAGGGTTCAAGGCCATGGCGAAGGACTACAGCGAGTTCTCTTTGCAATATGACTTGACGGACCTAATCTGCAATCCGGACAGGGTCCTATCAGTGGATTTTCTGATCAAACACTACAGCGAGATCTACAAAGAAAAGCATCCTGGCGAGAAAATCGGCAAACGCCAGTTGATGTCCGGGGCCTTGCATGAACTCAGCGAGGAATGGGAAACGCCGTTTGAAAGTTTCTACAATGTGCAGTTCGACAAGGAAAGGGCGCTGCCTCTGGATTCACAGAACTACATTCCAGACGAGGGCGACGGGCGCTTCGAGGGTTACAAGCTGTTTTTGCGGGACATGCAGAACCTGCGCCCCGAATGCGGCTTCGCCACGCCCTTCTGCCTACGGGTCAAGTGGTATGAGTTTCTGGGCAGCGAACGGCTAAAGCTGGAGCTGGGGCACACTTACGAAATCGAGAAATACAATGCCGTGGCAGGCACGGACTATCCCCGCCTGGAGCACACGCCTTTCCCGCTTCCGGCCAGTTTTCCAAAGGAACTGCAAGCAATCTGGCGGCGTTTCCAGAACGAGTATTTTCCATTGCGCCTGTGCAAACTCAAGGTAACGCCTGAAATGGAGGCCGCATTCCAGAAGGATGTGCAGACCAATGTGCCGGAAATCGCCACATTGAACAAGATGCTCGGCACCAACTACTCATCCTTTGCAGAAGTCAAGTTGCCAGAAACGGCGCCAAGACATGTCTCCCAAAGCAATTTCCAGAAAATATGGCTTAACTTTGCAAAGAAGCAGCCACCTGAAAGCAAGGTCTTCACCAGCTCCGAAATCGCGTATCAGGCCTTTGTAATGGACAAATACGGCTCCCTGGAAAAAATCAACCAGGCATACCATACGGAATATTCAAATCTGGAGGAAATATTCCCGCCATTCCACGCGGCATACACGCAGGCCTTCATTGACCACCAGTGGAAAATCACGCTGCAGCCCGCAGTAAAGAACTTCTACATGGTGATGAGCTACCTGCTCTTCAACGGAAACGCTATTTTTGTCACATTGGGTCTCATTGCGCTGACATTGTGCTTCACCCTCACCATCAACCCCCTTGCCGCATACGCGCTAAGCCGCTTCAACCTGAAGGGGCACGACAAAATCATCCTGTACATGCTGGCCACCATGGCGTTCCCCACAATGGTGTCCGCCATACCCTCATATCTGCTTATGCGCGATCTGGGCATGCTGAACACAATGTGGGCGCTGGTGCTGCCAAGCGCCGCCAATGGCATGAGCATCTTCATCCTGAAGGGCTTCTTCGACAGTCTGCCACAGGAACTCTTCGAGGCCGCCACCATTGACGGCGCCTCCGAATTCCAGATCTTCCGCATCGTGGCGATGCCGCTGGTCAAGCCCATTCTGGCAATCAACTGCCTGACCGCGTTCATGCACGCATACAATGGATGGGAATGGGCGCTGATCATCTGCCAGAAAAAGAGCATGTGGACAATTGCAGTCTGGCTGTACCAGGCTTCCATCTGGTGGAGCAGCGAGCCATGGATTGTGTCGGCGGGCTTCATCATAGCCTCCATACCAACCCTGCTGGTCTTCCTCTCCTGCCAGAAGATCATCCTCCGCGGCATAGTCATACCAACAATGAAATAAAATAAGGCGAAACCACCATGGCAAAAGTCACATTGAGCAAAGTCACCAAGCGCTATGACAAGAAGAGCGCACCTGCGGTCAAGGGCATTGACCTGGAAGTGCAGGACAAGGAATTCATGGTGCTGGTGGGTCCATCAGGCTGCGGCAAGTCCACCACGCTCCGCATGATCGCTGGGCTTGAAGAAATCAGCGACGGCACCATCGACATCGGCGGCAGAATAGTGAACGACATTCCGCCCAAGGACAGGGACATTGCAATGGTATTCCAGAACTACGCACTGTACCCCCACATGACAGTCAGGGAAAACCTGGCCTTCGGTCTAAAGCTGCGCGGCATTGCAAAGGACATCATAAACCAGCGCGTCAACGAAGCGGCGGATATCCTGGGCATTACGGACTACATGGACAGAAAGCCCAAGGCGCTTTCTGGCGGGCAGAGGCAGCGTGTCGCCGTGGGACGCGCCATTGTGCGAAAGCCCGCTGTATTTCTTTTCGACGAGCCCCTCTCCAACCTGGACGCCAAAATGCGTGTGCAGATGCGGGCGGAAATATCCAAGCTGCATAGAAGGCTGGACACCACCATGATATACGTCACCCACGACCAGATCGAGGCAATGACAATGGGCGACAGGATCTGCGTCATGAAGGACGGCGTCATACAGCAAGTGGACACGCCCCTGGAAATATACGACAATCCGGCGAACGTATTCGTGGCGGGCTTCATCGGGACGCCGCCAACCAACTTCTTCAATGGCAAATTACAGCGGGAGGGGGACGGCATCTACTTCCACCACAGTGCAATGCACCTGCGCCTTCCTGCGGAATGGCAGCTTGACGCATACGTGGGCAAGGAGATCATATTCGGCCTGCGCCCCGAGCACATCGGCTCCGAACTGGCGGAAATGCAAAAAGACGCGCATAAAATAAACGCGCCCATAGACGTGATTGAACCCATGGGCGCGGAAACATACATTTATCTGAATACTGGAGACGGCGCACCCTGCGTTGCAAAGGTGGACCCGCACCGCAAACTCAAGCTGGGGGAGGACATCGAACTCGCACTCCTCCTGGACAAGGCACACATATTCGACAAGGACACCGAACTCCGCATAATCTAAACGCAGAGACGCAGAGATTTTTAACGCAGAG
>JAFZZD010000665.1 GCA_017615955.1 Victivallales bacterium | reverse complement strand
TGTCCTCTATCTTGTGGGGATGGTTGCGATTGGCTTGTATTTCTTCTTCAGGGAAAAGGATTCAGGCGAGAAGACCTACTTCCTTGGCGGGCGCAAGATGGGGCCATGGGTGGCCGCATTCTCCGCCGGCGCATCCGACATGAGCGCATGGGTGCTGATGGGACTGCCCACCGCAGTTTACATGAACGGCGTGAAGGAAATCTGGATTGCACTGGGACTGGCAATCGGCTATGCTTTGAGCTGGATTTTCGAGGCGCCGCGCCTGCGCAAATTCTCCATCGTCTCTGGCGATTCAATCACAATACCCCAGTATCTTACCAACCGCTTCATGGCGAAGTCCAAGGCTTTGCAGGTGCTGTGCGCCATAGTCTTCCTGCTGGCATACACGATCTATGCGGCCTCCAGCATCAAGGCATGCGGCATCCTGTTCCATAAGGTAATCGGAATGGAGGCCACCACGGCAATGTACCTTTCCGCCGCGATCATCGTAAGCTACACATTCTTCGGCGGATTCTCCGCTGTGTGCTGGACGGACTTCTTCCAGGGCATGCTGGTGCTGGGCGCCATGCTGCTGGCGCCTATCTTCGCCGCCTTCATGCTTGAAAAAGTGGCAAATCCACAACTGCCCGCAGACTACTGGCAGGCATTCTCCGACTGGAAGAGCATAGTCTCCGGCCTGGGCTGGGGACTGGGCTACTTCGGCATGCCCCACATCATAATCCGCTACATGTCCATCCGCTCGCAGAAGGAGATGAAGAAGTCCGCAATCATCGGCATAAGCTGGACGGTCATCATCGTCGCGTTCGCGGCGATCATCGGCATAGTCGGGCGTCTTTGCCTGGGCTTTGACGAGGGCATCAAGGCCAATGAATTCGTGTTTGTCGAGATGGTGCGCAGCATATTCCCTGGCCTCATCTCTGGAATATTGCTGTCTGCGGTTCTTGCCGCTGCAATGAGCACGGCGGACAGCCAGCTGCTGGCCGCGTCATCCGCGTTCTCCAGCGATGTGTACAAGTCCATTCTGCGCAAGAACCAGGCCAGTGACAACGAACTCATGTGGAACGGGCGCCTGATCGTGCTGATCGTCGCGCTGGCCGCATTGCTCATTGCCACGAACCCCAATGCCGGCTCCATCATGGGGCTGGTTTCCAATGCGTGGGGCGTGTTTGGCGCCGCGTTTGGCCCTTCCATTCTGCTAAGCCTGTTCTGGAGGCGTTTCAATTTCCATGGCGCAGTGGCCGGCATTGCCGCTGGTGCAGTGGTGGACATTGCCTGGATGAACTTCCTGGGCAAGCTGGGCATCTATGAGATCATACCTGGTTTCATCGCAGGTCTGATTGCAGCCATAGTCGTGGCTCTTGCCACGGAGAAGCCGACCGCCGCAATGAATGAACTCTACGACAAGGCGGTCAAGTACGAGGACTAATGAATCAAGGAGTCTGAAAATGAAAAAGGTATTGGTTTTGCTAGTTGTGTTGTTGAGTGCAGTGTTTGTGTCCGCCCAGGACAAGCCAGCCTGGATTGAAGAGATGTTTGGTCCCCAGTTGACAAATGTCACAGGCGAGAAGGTGGATGCCAGCGCTTTGAATGGCAAGATCGTGGGGCTTTATTTTTCCGCTCACTGGTGCCCTCCATGCCGTTCATTTACTCCCTTGCTGGTGAAATTCAGGGATGACATGGTGAAGCAGGGCAAGAACTTTGAGGTGGTTTTCATCAGCTCTGACGAGGATGCAACGAAAATGCAGGGCTATATGAAGGACACCAAGATGCAGTGGCTTGCCGTGCCTTTTGACAGCCCCAGAAAGGGAAAGATAGCAAGTAAATATGGCGTCAGGGGAATCCCGACACTGATTATACTTGCCCCAGATGGTAGCACCATAACTACCGCTGGCCGCGCCGATGTGACCAAGCATCCAGGCAATGCCTTCAAGATGTGGGAGGACAAGGCCAAGAAATAGCAATATGCCTGACTGGTCCAAGATAGGCAAGGTGATGTTCGTATGCCATGGGAATATATGTCGTTCCCCGATGGCGGAATGTCTCCTTGCCTATTTTTTGCGCCAGGCGGGAAGAAATGACGTCGTGGTTGCCTCGTCCGCCACCAGCGCGGAGGAACTGGGCAATCCCATTCATCCAGGCGCACAGGCTGAACTGCGGCGGCATTCCGTGCCTGTAATTCCGCACAGGGCGGTGCGGCTGAGCCGTTTTGACCTGGACAAGTACGACATATTCATCGGTATGGATGCCGTCAATGTTTTGAACATGCAGCGCATATTGGGGCCAGGCTCGGAGGAAAAGTGCTTCAGGCTTCTGGACTTGTCTGGCGGAAACAGGGATATTTCCGACCCATGGTACACGGGGGACTTCACCGCCACATGGAACGACCTTGAGGAAGGCTGCTCGTTCCTGGCAAGCGTGCTGTGATTTTTTGTGTTTTTAGCACATTTTCAGGCAATTTTCCAGATTGTCGTTTTCAAATATCGCAAAAGGTGTTAAATTAGGCGCAAAATATAGGTTTTTTGTAAACGCCATTTGAAAAGAGTGGCAGATGATAAACCAGGTGTTTTAAGGCATCAAGGAGAAGAAAATGGTTAAGGACAAGGAACATTTCACTGGTGGAAAGACTGAAGGCGGCATCACAAGTTCATACGCGACGGATGACGGCGTGAAGCTGAAGGTCCCATATTCATTTATGGGCAGTATCTATGACGATGCTGAAAGGGAAGCGGCTCTTGCCGCAATGGCGCAGGATTCCCTGACCATGGGACCCAAGACCCAGGAATTCCAGAACAAGTTCGCCGCATACCATCATGTGAAGTATGCATTCGCCTGCTCGAACTGCACAACAGGCATGCATGTCATCACCCAGATTTTCGACATCAAGCCAGGCGATGAAGTCATCGTCACCCCGAATACATTCGTGGCCACCTCGCTGGCAATCCTCAAGGAAGGCGGCACACCTGTCTTTGCGGACATCGACCCACGCACCTTCAACATCGACCCGGAAGAAGTGGCGAAGAAGGTTACCAACAAGACAAAGGCCATCTACGTGGTCCACTACGGCGGCCTCATGGTTGATATGGATCCCATCATGGAGATTGCCCAGAAGTACAATCTGCGCGTTCTTGAAGACTGCGCACACGCCACTGGCGCGACCTACAAGGGCCGTTTCGCCGGCAGCATCGGCGATGCAGGCGCATTCTCATTCCACTCACTGAAGAACATCACCACCTGCGGCGAAGGCGGCATGATCACCACCAACCGCGATGACTATGCATATCCAATCCAGAACCTCCGCTGCATGAGCAACAACGTGGCATGGGCCAACTCCAAGAACGAGTGGCAGTTCGGTGACAGCATCACCTGCAAGAAGACCTCCAATCTGGAATACTGGCTGCCTGCACACTTTGATGTGATGCCCTACAACGGACACTGGGGCAGCAACTACCGCATGAATGAAATCCAGGCCGCAGTGGGATGCTGCCAGCTGGACAAGCTGCCAATGCTGACCGCAAAGCGCCGTGAGATCGCACACAAGATCACAAAGGGCTTGAAGGGCGTGAAGGGTATCGAGACCGTTTACGAGCCAGATTACGCAAACCACGTGTTCCACCTGTACACGCTGTGCGTTGACGAGAAGGAACTGGGCGGCACCCGCGATGAATTCATGCGTGTGCTCTATGAAGAAGAAGGCATCCAGGGCATCCTCCACTATCAGCCCACATTCCACTTCACTGGCCTGCGCATGATGGGTTACGACCCGAACCAGTGCCCAATCGCCAGCAAGTTCTTCTACCAGAGGGAGTTGAACCTCCCAATGCACCCAAGGCTGACCGACGAGGCAATCGCCACCATGGTCAAGGGCATCAAGAATGCCGCAGCCAAGATCCGCAAGCGCCACTGCAAGGCATAATAGCCAAAGAATGTGGGCACCGCCTTGGTGCCCACAAAAGAAAGGCCGTCTCCTGAATTAGGGGACGGTTTTTTTGTGAGCGCCGAGGCGGCGCTCACTCAGGTTGCCAT
>JAFZZD010000664.1 GCA_017615955.1 Victivallales bacterium | reverse complement strand
CTGGTGCATATGGAAGTCCCCCGTCCTGACGCGCGGCCCCCGTCCGCGCGGGCTAAGGCCAGGTGCATATGGAAGTCCCCCGTCCTGACGCGCGGCCAATGGCCGCGCGGACCGCCGCGCAAACCTACGGCCGTATGACTATGTCAGGAAAGACAACTGGCGGTGCGTTCAGTTCGCCAGCGCGGGCGACCCACCAGTCACATGAATCCATGAACTTCTGGAAAGCGTGCACCAGTTCCTGGTTTGTGTCAGTTTCGGCGCATTCCTGCCAGAGAATGCAGGCGTCCGCCCTTTCATCCCAGGCAAGAACTGCCTCCTCCATAAGCATGCGCCCTGATGCATACGTCGCCAGCCTGGGCAAGTCGCCAATGTTCCTGTCTATGACGCATGACAGCACCAGCCTGTTCCCCATAATGCGCACAAGCACGTCAAGCTCGTCCACACGCATGGTGAACGAGCTTGCTCCCGCTGGCGCCTTGTCCGGGTAACCGATGGCCTCGCACAGTCTTTCCAGGGAATTCTTCATGGTCAGATGTTGTTGGAGATGCCGGTAAGGACGTTCTGCAGGCTCTTCAGCACGTTGGTGATGATGTCGTATGCCTGGTCGCGCTTGTTGGTCTCGCTCTGCAATTGGATCATCTTCTCCTGGCTGAAACTGTTCAGCGAATCCATCTTGGATTCAATCGCAGTACACAAATCATCAGTTCCCTGGTTGGGGTTAATTCCAAGGGCATTCAGAAGCACCCATGCATTGGCATAACTTTCCACCACTCCATCCCCATCCGTATCTACCTGCCAATCGCCGCCTGACTTGGGTTTAATATTTGCCGGTTTTTCACCATTCAGCCTCCTCTCCTCAATTTCAGTCAACACCTCCAGCAAATAGGTATTGTTGGTAAGTTCCCGCATTATGTTGATTACAGCCTCTTCCTTATCTTGAGCACGAGCCAGGCACACAGCCATAACCAACTCGCTTATGGACAACTTCCGAAGTTCGTGATTTGCGTCTTCGATGCCATTGACCGTGTACATGTTGTACTGTGCATTTATGGCATCATAATCCTTGAATCTATCGTCCTGGCGGAGTGTATCGCTGTATGCATACACCGCTTGAGATTGCATATCGACTGACATATTCTTCTCCTTAAAACTTTATGGTATTCGTGGCAGTGTTCCACCTCATTCGCTAGTACAGGTTGCTGGCCACCCTCAGCGCACTTTGCCCTGAAGATTTGATAAGGTTGGTGCCTGTGGTATAGCAGTTGTCCCGCTCATTGACCAGTGACTGCAAGTCAATCATATCCTCCTGTGCCTGGCGGGTCAATTCCTCCAGCTTCTCCTTTATGGCCTTTATCGCCAAATTGCGATTGTCATAGCTGTTCAAGTTGCCGGGCAGCGCACTTGTATCAATCCCCAGCGTGTTGACCAGATAGTTCTTTATGTTATCCCACCCACTGGTGACACTGTTGGCAGCTATCTCACTCATGTAATTCGAGGTCGTCTCGATCTTTTCCACATTGGGATTCATTATGTTCATCTTGATGACGCTCCTGGCCTCCCTGTTGGCACCGCTGCGGATGCATACGGCAGCCATGATCTGCCCAAAGGTCAGAGGATCGCCCCCATCCATGGAGTACATGTTGATGGCCTCTGTGCCTTCTGGCGCATAGCGGTTTACGGCAATCTGTACGTTTTCTATCATGATTACAAGTTCCCAATTGCACTGTCACGGGTATCGGAGATGCTGGACATCAGGTCGGAGGCTGTGGTGTATGCCTCGTCCCTGCGGTCCACCAGTGATTCCAGTCGGGACATGTCTCTCTGAGCCGCGTTGTTCTCGCTGTCAATGACATTCTTCAACTTGGATACCAGACCATCCAGCTGCGCCTTGGTGGCAAAATACCCATGCCCCGAAACCCAACACCAATCCTTATCGTTCCAGTCGTCCTGATCATCATCAATATCATTATCATCCCAGATGTCGAAACAACTAAGACCCAACTTGGACAGCACACTTGCCGTTGCACTGGTGAAGTACTCAGGATCATCATTATCCTTACCCATTGGTTCATCACCATCATCATCTGATTCAAAAGTCGCCTGCCATTTTGTGCATTCAGCCAATGCGGTGCCCAGTTGCTCCAGCCAATTGTTGCGATTCGTCATTCGAGTGGAAAGAGGCTGAACCTCGCCCTCCACCACAGTTGCACGGTCCAAAGCAACGAATGTCATCAAATCCTGCAAATCAACGGGGGTGCTAGCTGAACTTGAAGTCACTTCTGGGTCGTTCATCTTGTAGTCGTAGATTCTTTTGCCCCAGCGAGACTCAAACCCATCAATCTCCACTGTTTCTATTAGCCTGGCTCCCATAGTGCCTCCTATTGCCCAATCATATTAATGATGGTTCTAGCAGTATTGTTGTATTTCTTTATGATCTTCGAAGCGTTATTGAATGCATCGTCACGCTTGGATATCAAGCCCTGTAAAGTGACCATGTCCTGCTGAAGGTCATTGTCCTCATTGTCCATGGTATACTCCGCATTGGCCTTCGCCTTCGATGCATCCCCATATTCAACATAGCAGACTGCCTCGGGTAAATCCGGAGGCCCCCCTTCCGTTATATTTAAAGTCACTCCATACTTTTTCAAAGTATTCTTGATGTCACGCAATGTTGGATCGTAAAGACTATCTTCCGGGTATTTGTCATCGGATGAATCCGCGTCCATGGCGGTAATCATCCTGCTCAACTTTGACACACAGTCCCCCAGTTCTTCCAATTTTCGCTTACGCATCTTAAGCACTTCGCTATACGCCATAGTTTCAGCCTCAATGGCGGTCGCCTCCGCAAATGCAGCCACCGCCATTGCCCTGTCAAAAGCCTGATGCATATCGCCACTAACAGAGTAGTCCACCATCTGCTGACCATACACCCTGAGGCCGTCTATCGGAGTTGTTTCTATCAAATTGCTCATGGTTATAAATGCGAGTACGCGACTCCCGTTTCAGGGGCCGCTCATTTGCCGCCCCTACTATGGCTAGGGGAAGCGGGGGGCAGTGCCCCCCGTCGGACGTTATGCCTGTATTGCCTCGTGCATGGACTGGTTTTCTGTCTGCTGGACAGCCTGAAGCAGTTGCAGTGCCTTGTCGATGACTTCCTGGAAACTGGACATTATGTCCTTGGTCTGTGCCAGTTGTTCCTCCGCCTTCTTCTCGTCAGCACCCTTTGCCGTTGCATCCGCCATTGCCATGTCAGCGCCGCCGCGCACCAGAGTCTGTCCCAGGTTGCCCAAAGCCTGGGAGATTTCAGAGAAGCCCTTTACCCAAGCCTGACTCTTCTGAAGCTCCTGGAATTCATCGGAATTCCTCATTTCCGTCATCTTGCTCTCAAAAGTCATCTTCTTTTCCATGAGGTTGGACTTTGCCTGGTTAGCCCTGCTCTCAAGTTGCGTGCGCTGCTGGGTGATGTCCGCTGCTTCGGGTTCAGCATCCTCGGCTGGCACTGGATGTTCATCATTGAAGGCCTTCAACTCGCTTTTAGCTGTATTGTATTCGGTCTGCGCAGTGCTGACATCATGAGCCGCTTCGTTAATTCCATACTGGTTGTTAAGGGAAAACTCCGCCTTCACATTCGAAATGGTCTTGGCAGTGGAGTATATCGATGCTCCAACCTGAAGTGCACAGACTATGCCGCCGGCAATCATTCCTGTCAAAGCCGCATTGCGTTGTGCGTTCGCCTGTTGAGTGATGCTGTTGATGACCTGGGCATTCTCCGCCTGGCGGATATCACGCTCGGAGTTCTTAAGTTCCTGGGCGCACTCCATAAGAAGCGCCAGCACCTGATAAACGTCAAACAACACCTTGGAACTGCTGGTCTTGGTAGGAGTGGTTTGGTCGCTTTGCTGAGTTTCGTCGGTCTCCTGTTCCTCCTGAACCTCGTCGGTCTCCTGTTCCTCCTGAACCTCGTCGGTCTCCTGTTCCTCCTGAACTCCCCCGGACTTCTGTTTCTTATGAGTTCCCCTGACCTTCTGTTCTTCCTGAGTTCCCTCAGTCTCCTGCCCCTCCTGAGTTCCATCGGCCTGCGTCAGTTTTTGTTTGACACCACTGGTCAATTTGTCCACAGTGTCGTGAAATGCATCATTAAAGGCCTGCAAATCATCGCCAGTGAAGTTGAAGACATCTGTGCCTAGTTTGTTGATAATGCTGTCAATATCCTCTGACGTGTAGCCTTCTGGCTTCGGCGTATCTATGCCAGGTATCGAAGTACTCTGCACCTGTCCTTCACTGCCTTCAACAAAAACCAGATTCTTGTCCCCTATCTTATCGCTTTTCTCCTTGCCTTCGGTTTTTCCAGTGCCTTCGACACTGTTAAAAAGCACATTCCAATTAGGAGTGTTGCCTCCAATTCCATTGATTTCTGACATGATATTACCCTCCTTTATGCCTTATGCCATTTGTCCAAGATTGTTAGCCAGGGTGTTCTGAGTATCAGTCTCAGTCTGCAGCAAGGTGACTATGTTGGAATAGATGTTCTGTATCAACTGAAGGATGGCCTGAAGTTCCTCCTGACTATCCTCAAGTTGCTGGCGCAACTGCTGGAGCACCTTGGTTGCCTCGGTCAAATCCGCCTGAGCCATGCCTGATTCGTAACCCTTATAAGCGGCCACGCCATTCGCCACGACGCTCATAAGACCAACCACCTTCATCGCAATATCAGCAATCTTCTGGATAGTCTGCGCAGTCTGCGCCACCTCTTCCGCTACATTCGTAAACGCAACGCTCATGCTAGTGCCACCACAGGCAATTGTAGCCGCCATTATGGCGACAGCAATCGCAACCTGGGCGACTATCTTTGCCGCGTCCTTGTTCATGCCCATGGACTCAAGCAAGTCGGCCAAGCCCTCCACAATCTTATCCATGGCACCCGTCTCATTAAGTATCATAGCGCCCACTGCTATAACAGCCGCTGCCACTGCGCCTACGGCAATACCACCAGTTGCAACGCAGGCCGCCACCGCAACCACAACTGCCACAGCCGCCATCAGCCAGCCGAATATCTTGCTGAAAATCCCTGAAGTTGCCGCCTCGTCCATCTTCTTGAGGGATTCCTCCAATTTCTCCATGCGCTCCTTGTGCTGGTTGGCGATGTTGTCCTTCTGGGATTCAATGCGGTCCTTGGCCGCTGCCTCCTGCTCCTCGGTCTCTTCCAGCTGGAGGAACAGCATCAACTTCTCCAAATCCACTTGCTTGCCTTTTGGATCGCTTGGATTGTCGATTGCAGGTGTGCCCGTGGCACCAGTGGGGGTGCCTGCCTCGGCACGGTTGTTTGCAAGCGTGTTGGTCACGCGCACACTGCGGTCTGTGCCCAGAAGACCTACCACTTCCTTCACCAAGGCCTGTCCCTTTTCATTCAGATTCAAGCCCTTTGTCACATCCGCCACAAAGTCCACGTATGAAGGCTTGTTAAACGAAACTTCTCTTATTCCCGGAGTATCTGCCATAGTCGTTCTCTCCTATTGGTTATTGTTTAACTGTCCACTGTCCACTGT
>JAFZZD010000663.1 GCA_017615955.1 Victivallales bacterium | reverse complement strand
GGCAGGGGAGGTTCGCGCGGACGGTTACCGCGCAGAGAGACATTAGAATACCATCTGCATCAGTTTTTGCAGGGAGTTCCAGGCTTTCTTGCGCTCTGCAAAGAATAGATTTTGCTGGTTGGCAAAGCGCATGATCATATTGGGATGCTTAATAGGAACGGATATTATTCCCCTGCAATCAAGCAGATTACCTTCGACAAGCGAGAAACTGCGTTTTTCCGTAGGGCAAAGGACTTTCAATGCCAGCGCCCCAAGCAAGACCAATGCAGACGGCTCCGCCAATTCAATCTGGCGACGCGTGTATAGACTACATACAGTGATTGCCTCCGGGCATGGAGCCATGCTATCAGGACGGCACTTGAGGATATTCAATAAACCTACGCCCTTCCCTTGCGGTGCATCATCCCAGGAAAGACCCATTGCTGTGCCCATTTTGTAAAGCATCTGGCCAGCAGGACTGGCAAAGGGGGAATTGCCCTCGCATTCTGCGGCGCTGGGGTATTCGCCCACAAATAGTATCTTTGGCTTCGGCGCTCCTGCGTACAGCACCTTGTTCTTGCAGATGCTGCCGTATGGGCAATAATGGCAATCCAGCATTGTCTTGGTGAGTTGCTCCTTATCCATTGCGGCGATCTGCGGTCCCAATTCAGGCGGCACGGACACAGTCTGTGCCTTTGGCGCAACTGGGGCGGCAGTGGCAACTGGCGTTTGCCTAGGCACAACAGGCGTTTTCTGCGGAAATTGCCGCATTGCTGGAGCTGGCTGCATTGGCGGAGAAACCGGCCTTGGCATATTCGGGGCAGTGGGCGCAGATGCGGAATAACGTCCCAACGGCATGGCAAGCGCGCTGATATTCGCATCTGAAAGCCACACGGACCTGATGCCCCTGGCACGCATGCCGCGCAAAATGCGCGTCAATTCCTGTACTGCACTCTGCCCCATACGAGTTAAATCACCACATCAATTACATGGTGCTCTGAAGTTGCCTCGCCGATGACAGCGGCCTTGTACCCGAAACCGCCGCAAACGTCTATCGCCAGCTGCGCCTGCTCCTGTGGTACGAACCACACCATGCCCACGCCCATATTGAAGACGCGGTACATCTCATGGGCCTCAATATCGCCAGCCTGCTGTATCAGCTTGAGGATTGGCAGCACGTCAATCCTGTCGGCATAGAACCTGGCTCCCACGCCCTGGGGGAGGATGCGGGGCACATTGTCATACAGTCCGCCGCCAGTGATGTGCGCAAGACCATCCAGTGAGACACCCTTTGCGATTGCGGTCTTGATTGCCTGCCAATAGCACCGGTGTGGCTTGAGCAATGCCTGCCCCAGCGTTTCGCCGCCAAGTTCGGCTGGCTTTGACGCCACGGTCAGCCCCGCCTTGTCAAACAGCACCTTTCTTGCCAGGGAGAAGCCATTTGTATGCAAGCCCACGGAAGCGATGCCCACTGCGGCATAGCCAGGCTTGATCTTTGTGCCGTCGATGATGCCGTCTTCCTCCACAATGCCAGTGATGCATCCCACCAAGTCGAAGTCGTTGCCATACATGCCAGGCATTTCGGCGGTTTCGCCGCCGATGAGCGTCATGTTCTGGGCGGCGCATGCGTCGGCAATGCCATTCAGCACAGTTTCATACAAAGGCGAGCGCAGCTTGCCGATGCCGATGTAGTCCATGAAATACACTGGTTCTGCGCCCTGGACTGCAATGTCGTTTACGCAGTGGTTGACAATGTCGTGTCCCACGGTGCTATAGTCGTCAGCCATTGCGGCAACCATAAGTTTGGTGCCCACGCCGTCTATGCTGGTGACCATCACTGGCTTCTTCCAGCGGGACAGATTGATTCTGAAAAGCCCGCCGAAACCGCCTATTGGCGCCAATGCGTCGGGTGTCCTGGTTGAGGAAATCTTGCCTTTCACCTTTGCCAGCAGACTGGTCGCCAGATCAATGTCCACTCCAGCCGCCTTGTAGGCCTCGCTCTTGCCTGCCATATCCTTGCTCACGAAAAACTCCTGTTCTTTGAAAATGCCCAATGAAAAGTTTCCGTAATATAAGCCAGCCAGCATTTTTGGCAAAAGAAGTTTAATCAAGACGTTTGTAATAGGTATCATTCTGGGTATAATATGGAAGGATTTTTACCTGTTTATTTCCAAGTTTGCAATGGAGGCAAAATGAAGAAATCGTTGTTGATAATCATTGTGCTGATGGTGGTGACGCCGCTGTTCATGTGGAACTGCTGCCGCATAGAACCCGGCAACGGGCAGATTGCGGTGCTGATGCGCAAGACCGGCAAGCTCCTGCCACCTGAAAACGTGATCGCACTGGAGAAAGGGCAGCGTGGCATTCAACTGGATGTGCTGGGCGAAGGGCGCTATTTCAGGAACCCCTACACATGGGACTGGAAAATCATGCCAGTGACTGAAGTACCTGCGGGGCAATTCGCCGTGCTGGTGCGCAAATACGGCAAGGACCTGGAGGCAGGGCGCATCATCGCGGAAACGCCAGAATACAAAGGCATCATCCCGGAAGTGCTCGGCACGGGAAGGCACCGCATAAACCCATACGCATACGAAGTGCGTATATTCGACGACATCAAGATTCTGCCTGGAAACGTGGGCGTGGTCACCAATCTCACGGGCAATGACATTTTCACAGGCAAGACAAACGACTTCAAGTGCCAGGACGGCTTCCTGGTGTCAAAGGACAGAAAGGGCGTGGTCAATGAAATACTCAAAGAAGGAACTCACCGCCTTAATCCCTTCATATATAATGTAATAGCAGTGAACACCCAGAGCCAGCGCCATGAGTTCGCGGGCGACGACGCGATATCATTCCTCACGATGGATGGCTTTACGGTGTCTCTGGAGGGCACGGTCGAATTCAACGTGATAGCGGAGGAGGCACCCCGCCTGGTGCAGGCGGTGGGTGACATGGAGGACATCCTGAACAAAATCATACTGCCATCGGTCCACGGCTTCGCCCGCATCGAAGGCAGCAAGAAGGGGGCAACGGAATTCATCGTCGGCGAAAGCCGCCGCCTCTTCCAGGAGGAACTGGAGAAATTCCTCCGCGAAAACTGTCGCAAATGGGGCATTGAGATCAACTCGGTGCTGATAAGGGACATCATAGTGCCGCAGGACATCGCTGGCATCATCAGGAAACGGGAACTGGCACAGCAGGAGGCCAGGAAGTACAGCCAGGAAATACAACGCGCACGCTCCGAGGCGGAACTGGCAAGGCAGAAGATGCTGGCGGACCAAAACCTGAAGAAAATCGCCGCTGAAACCGAGAAGATGGCGGCAATCATCAAGGCAAAGCAGGAGGGGCAGGAAGCCGAAATCGCGGCCCAGACGCAGTTGAAGGTGGCTGAAGTGGAGTACCGCACGGCAGAGGCAAAGGCAAAAGCCTCCATACTTGCGGCGGAGGCGCAGAAGCGGGTCATAGCGGAAAAGAACCGCAGCGAGGCGGAGGTCATGCTGCGCTCCATCGAGGCATACGGAAGTGGCGAAAATTATGTGAACGCAATGCTATACAGGAAGATGATGCCCAACATACGCTCCATCATCTACAACGGCGCGGGGCAAGGCACCTTCGGCTTGCCAATTGCGGGTGCAAAGCAGGAAAAAGGAGGTGACAAATGAGCAACGACTACAGCAATACAAACGCCTCCAGCAAGGGCAACAAGGCAATCAGCAAATTCCAGATTGGATGCATGCTTTTAGTAGTGGTGCTTTTCTTCGGCGCCATGGTGGTAAGGTGGTTCTGGAATACATTCAGGGTATATGTTCCAGAAGGGAAAATGGCGATTGTCACGGCGAAAAGCGGCAAAATACCCGCGCCTGGCACCATCCTGGTGAAAAAGGGGGAAAAAGGTATATGGAAGGATGTGCTGGCGGAAGGGCGCTATTTCTTCAATCCGATACGCTATGACGTGCGCATCGTCCCCGCGATCAACATACCGCTGGGCAAGGTTGGAATAGTAACATCCAAGGTGGGAACGGAATTGCCGCAAGGAGAAATCATCGCCACCAGCAAGGACAGCAAAGGCGTATGGAGGGATGTGCTGGGGCCAGGCGTATATCGCCTGAATCCAGAAGGCTACAGCGTGGAAATCACCGATGCCATCAACAT
>JAFZZD010000662.1 GCA_017615955.1 Victivallales bacterium | reverse complement strand
TGGCTTCATGATCTTCGGCTGCGGCTGCGAGATGGCAGGCACAACCGTTTCTAAGGCTATCGCAAAGTGGTTTGACGGTAAGGAAAAGGCCCTGGCCATGGGTCTGGAGATGGCTATCGCACGTCTTGGCGTATTTGGCGTTATGTGGATTGCTCCTATCATCTCTGGTCACTTCAACAACTCCATTGTTGCTCCCGTGGCTTTCTGCGGCGCTCTTGTGGCCATCGGCCTTATCAACTACATAGTATTCTGCGTTCTGGACGCCAAATTTGACAAGCAGCTCATTGAAAGCGGCAAGGGTGTTCCCGGAGCAGATCCTGAGGATGAGTTCAAGATATCTGACCTTGGCACAGTGTTCTCCAGCAAGATGTTCTGGATTGTGGCCATCATGTGCGTTCTGTACTACAGCGCCATATTCCCGTTCCAGCGTTACGCTCCCAACTTCCTTGAGACCACACTCAACATTGACGCTGCATCGGCCGCACGTCTGTTCAGCTTCTTCCCCATCCTTGCCATGATCCTTACCCCCATTCTGGCGGGCTTCCTGGATTTCAAGGGCAAGGGCGCAACCATGCTCATGGGCGGTGCCGTTATCATGATTGTATGCCATCTGAGCTTTGCCTTCCTGCTTCCGGCATTCCCCAGCAAGTGGCTGGCAGTTGCCCTCATCGCAGTCTTGGGCGTAAGTTTCTCCATGGTTCCCGCAGCTCTGTGGCCTTCCGTAACAAAGATTGTAGACGCCAAGGTGCTTGGCAGTGCATACTGCCTCATCTTCTGGGTGCAGAATATCGGCCTTTGCCTTGTACCTCTTCTCATCGGCAAGGTGCTTGAGGCTACCGGCGGCTACCTGGCCCCCATGTTCATCTTCTCCAGCTTTGGCGTGATGGCATTCATCCTCACCTTCCTTCTCAAGATTGAGGACAAGGTTGGAAACGGCGGCAAGGGTTATGGTCTGGAACTTCCCAACGTAGAAAAGAAAGAAGCCGAATAATGGCTATTCCTGGCAAATCTTTTTACAGGCCGGCGGCATGGATTGCGCTGGCCTGTTTAGTAGTGCCGATGTTTGCATCGTACTACTTTGACGACATGTTCTCCAGCATCTCCTACCTCTTTGAGAATCCGTCGCTGACGGCTCTGGGGTGGGATGCTGCGGGCTATGGCCTGTACACCAGCGGCTACAGCGTGCTGTGCGTTTTTGGCGGTCTGGTGATTGGCGGCATCCTGCTGGATAAATGGGGCGTGCGGGTAAGCGGCTCCATGTTTGTGGGCATGATGGTGCTGGGTGCAGGAATGGTCACGTGGGCTGTTCTGCGCGGTGGCGCTGCTGCACTTAAGCTGGCTTATGTCGGCACCATGCTCTTCGGCCTTGGCTCCGAGATTGCCGGAACTGCCGTGACTCGCTCCATTGCCAAGTGGTTTCGTGGCGGGCCGATGGCTCTTGCCATGGGACTCCAACTGGCTATTGCCCGTTTGGGTACAGCCTTTGCGTTGGTTTTGAGCCCGCGTTTGGTACAGCAGATTCCGGATCACGTTTATTCATTGGCCGAGACTGCCCGCCCCGCCCTGGTTGGTATGGGACTGATGGCGCTTGGGCTGATTTTGTGGGCAGTGTTTGTGGCATTGGATGCTAATGCGTCGGGGGGAGACACTCCTTCCGGAGCATCGGCCTTTTCTACTGCGGAGGAAGGAGTGTCTTCCCCCGATGCACAGAAGAATGACGAAACATTCCGTTTCCGTGATGTACTTGGCGTCCTTGGCAACAAGAACTTCTGGCTCCTTGGGCTTCTTTGTGTTCTATTCTACAGCAGCATTATTGCATTCAAGAAATTTGCAGGCGCTATTCTGGTGCCCCGCTTTGACATTCCTGCGCAGGCTGCAGGATGGATGGTAAGCATGCTGCCGTTCTCTACCGTGGTGTTTGCACCGCTGTTTGGAATGATGGTGGACAAGGCCGGCAAAGGAACCCGATGGATGGTTCTTGGCGCAATTCTCTCATTGATTGCCCACGCCATTCTTGCTTTTGCTCCTGCTGGCGTACCGTTCTGGGGCTATCTGGCTATGGTTTTCCTGGGCTTTGGTTACTCACTTGTACCGGCAGCCCTGTGGCCGTCCGTTCCCAAGATTGTTCCTGACAAGGTTCTTGGAACCACATTCGCTTTAATCTATTGGGTACAGAATCTTGGTTTGCTCAGTTTCAAGATGATTGCCGGTAACATTCTGGGCCATCACGCCGCAGACACAGGCGGCCCTGTTGCAGTGGAACTCATGTTCTTTGGACTTTGCATAGCCGCCCTTGCCGTGGCATTCATCTTCCGCCGCACCTCAGCGAAGCATCCGGAACTCCGGCTGGATGCACCCAACAACTGACGCCAAAGTGAGGCCGTTTTCCGAAAAATGCTTACCTTTGTAAGCTATGTATAAACTGCTGGAAAAGATAGACTCGCCGGAAGACCTGCGCAAGCTGCCACGCAAAAAGCTGGAGCAGCTGTGCAAGGAACTGAGGGAGTATATGGTGGAGTGCTGCTCGGTAAATCCCGGGCATCTTGGCTCAAGCCTTGGTGCGGTGGAGCTGATAGTGGCCTTACATTATAT
>JAFZZD010000661.1 GCA_017615955.1 Victivallales bacterium | reverse complement strand
ATTCGTCTGCCTCGTAGAATTCGGTGGCCTCTGAGGCGCGAGAGAGGGCGACCTTGCCTGTGCGGGCAAGCTCAATAATGCCATAACCTGACATAAGCTCCTCGAATGCGTCCAGTTTCTCTGACGAACCTGTAATTTCCACTATCAGGGATTCCTTCTGCACATTGACCACATTGCCCTTGAAGACGCCAGTAATCTGTATGACCTCACTGCGCGTATTTTCAGTGGCCTTCACCTTGAGAAGCATTAGTTCCCTGGAGACATAGCCGCTGCCAGTAAGGTCAGTTACCTGGACGACCTCCACCAACTTGCTGAGTTGCTTTCGAATCTGCTCCATAATGGCGCTGTCGCCATGGGTGACTACAGTCATTCTGGAGAAATTCTTGTTTTCAGTCGGGCTTACCACCAGGCTGTCGATGTTGTAGCCTCTTCCGCTGAAAAGGCCAGCGACCCTGGCCAATACGCCAAAACGGTTCTCAACCAAAACTGAAAACGTGTGCTTGAGCATGGATTACAGACCTCTCTCCACTGTGATTTCGGGGTCAACGTAAGTGCGAAGCGCCTCTTCGATATAGCCTTTCAAGGTAGCCTGGGCGTGTGGGCAGCCTGCACAATGTCCCTTAAGGTTCAATGTCACCTTCTTGCCTTCGATGGAGACAATTTCCAGATCGCCGCCATCAGCCTGCAACTGTGTCCTAGCCTGTTCAAGAAGTTCCCTGATGTTTTCCTCAAGGGTATTGTCATTGGTCTTTTCGTCAGCCATTTTAATTTCTCCGGGTTGTTTTGTTTTATTTGTACGCTTCCATCTGGGCGCGTATGCGGGACAGTTTCTCGTTGGCCTCGGCGACCTTGGCCCTTTCCTTGTCCACCACGTCCTTAGGTGCCCTGGCGACAAAGTTCTCGTTGGACAGCTTCTTCTCTATCGTACCGACGTACTTGAGCAATTCCTCTTCCTGCTTCTGAAGTTTCTTAAGTTCGGCGTCCAGGTCCACAATGCCCTTAAGTGGAACGTAGCATGTGGCTATGGTGGAGACTGCGCTGCCGCAGGGACCTTCCTGCGCATAGCTATCCACAATATCCAATGTGCCAGCGGCGAGGAATGCCTGAAGCGCAGTCTTGTCCCGGCGGAGGAAGTCCGCCGCATCAGCACTTGCGGGAGCGATGACAATGTCCAGTGGCTTGCCAGTGGGGATGTTGTAGGAAGCACGCAACGCCCTGACCGAGCGAATCAATTCGCACTTTGCCTCTGTCATTGCGGCATGTGCCTCTGTTGCGCCCATGGCGTTCAATGCGTCCTCGGCGATTGGCTGCGGCCACTGTGCATTCATGATGGAATCCTCTTCCGCCACGAAGCCCATCTGGTGCGCCAGTTCATCCGTCACGAATGGCATGATGGGATGCAGCAGCCTGAGGAATGTGCCCAGGCAGTAGTCGAAGACCGCCAGCACATTTGCTGTTTCCTCTGGCGTCATCTTGCCGCTGAATGCGGGCTTGCAGGATTCCAGGTACCAGTCGCAGAACCTGTTCCAGATGAACTCGTAGATTGCGCGGCTGACCTCGTCAAACCTCATGCCTTCCAGCGCCTTGGTAATGCCGATGACAGTCTGGTTCAATTCATAGATGATCCACTGGTCGTCAGGACGCAGCAACTGCGCCTTCACATTGTCCAGCGTAGGCCATCCCTGCTTTGCCCTGCCCTGCCCCAGGCGGAAACGCACCACGTTCCAAATCTTGTTGGCGAAGTTCCTGCCGATTTCGCATTTCTCGTTGCTGTAGCGAATGTCCTGTCCAAGAGGAGTGATGTAAATCATGGTGAAGCGCAGCGCGTCAGCGCCATAGATCTTCACGATGTCCAGCGGGTCAGGAGAGTTGTTCAGGCTCTTGGAAAGCTTGCGGCCCTTGTCATCCCTGATGATAGAGGTGAAATACACATCCTTGAATGGCACCTGCCCCATGAATTCGATCGAGGACATGATCATCCTTGCCACCCAGAAGAAAATGATGTCAGGTCCTGTGACCAGGCTGTTCGTTGGGAAGAACTTCTTCAGTTCAGGAGACTGCTTTGGCCAGTCGAACACAGAGAATGGCCAGAGCCAGCTGCTGAACCATGTGTCCAGCACGTCCTCTTCCTGGCGGAAGCTAGTGCAGCCGCACTTGGGGCATTTTTCTGGCGTGTCGCGTGCTACCACGATTTCACCGCATTTTTCGCAGTAGTATGCGGGAATACGGTGCCCCCACCACAACTGGCGGCTAATGCACCAATCCTTTATGTTCTCCATCCAATGGCGGTATGTCTTCACCCAGCGGTCAGGATGGAAGACAATGCGACCGTCGTTGACAGCATCCAGGGCTGGCTTCGCCAAGGTCTCCATCTTGACAAACCACTGGTTGGACAGCCTTGGCTCCACGGGCACATCTCCACGCTCGGAATAGCCAACCTGGTGGGTATAGTCCTCCACCTTTTCCAGGAAGCCCAGTTCTTCCAACTTTGCGACCACTGCCTTGCGGCAGACGTACCTGTCCATGCCCTGGAATTCAGCGCCCGCCTTTTCGTTCATGGTGCCGTCATCGTTCATGATGTCGATGACTTCCAGATTGTGGCGAAGGCCCAAGTCATAGTCGTTGGGGTCATGGGCTGGCGTGATCTTCACGCAGCCAGTACCAAATTCCTTGTCCACATAGTCATCCGCCACCACGGGTATCTGCCTGCCCACGATTGGAAGAGTGATCATCTTGCCCACCTTGTCCTTGTAGCGCGGGTCGTCTGGATTGACGGCTACTGCGGTATCGCCCATCATTGTTTCAGGACGTGTGGTCGCCACTACCATGTAGCCAGAGCCATCCGTGTATGGATAGCGGAAATGCCAGAGATGACCTCTTTCTTCCTTATATATGACTTCCTCATCGGACAACGCGGTCCTGGACTTGGGACACCAGTTGATGATGCGGTAGCCGCGATAGATGAGGCCCTTTTCGTACAGGCGGATGAAGACCTCCTTCACTGCGTCCGACAGGCCTGGGTCCATGGTGAAGCGCTCCCGCTGCCAGTCACAGGCACAGCCTATGGTGCGCAGCTGCTTGATGATGACGCCGCCGTACTTCTTCTTCCAGTTCCAGGTATGCTCCAGGAACTTCTCGCGTCCCAGGTCATAGCGTGTAAGCCCCTGTTCCTTCTTCAGGGCGGCCTCCACCTTTGCCTGCGTGGCTATGCCAGCATGGTCTGTGCCTGGCACCCAGCAGACTTCCTTGCCGCGGAGCCTCTCGAATCGTATGAGAATGTCCTGCAATGTATTGTTCAGGACATGCCCCAGCGTGAGAATGCCAGTGACATTCGGCGGTGGAATCACTATGCTGTACGGGACCTTGCTGGAGTTTACATCCGCGTGGAAATACCCTCTTTCCTCCCAGGTCTTGTACCATTTGCCCTCCACTTCGGAAGGCTCGTATGCCTTGGACAGATTTTGTTCTTCGCTCATCTCTTGTTTACCCTTGACCTCTATTGAAAATGTACAGAAATATTTTGCCTAAATTTAATACGTGAGCCTATAATCGCAAGCCATTGTGAGCAAAAAGCCACAGCTGTCCCATAACTTCTTGGCAATGCCAAGCCTAATGATATGCAGGTACATTTAAAAATGTTCTGTTAAAAAATGTTCTGTCTTTCCTAGCATGAATCATGTTTTTTTATCGAATTTTAGTGAATTCGCTAAAAAGTGTAGTAATGATAACATCTCTGTTTTCCACCTTGCAAACCTGGATTTCAGGGGCTATGTTAGAAGCGGAAGGTGGGTGGGGGAAGAATCCCAGACAATGTTCGCGTGCGCACGAAAAAGGCAGGCATCAGAACTACTGGTGCTGTGAACAAATATCATTCGGCAAGGCATTACCACACGGCTCAAAGGACACGCCTTGAGGTTGCCAATATACATCATTCACCGCCAATCCACTTGCCCAGAAATGAACTGATTTTCCATTTTGCCTCTTTGCGTGGGCCTTTAAGCTGTGCGTAGAACGAACCCGTCAGTGGCCTGAACAAGACTGAAAGCAGATTGATTTTATGCAACAGCCTGCTATCGACGGTAAAATCCACATAATCCTGGTCCCAAAGATACTGGCCATTACCCTGCAAAGTCACCAGTGTGCCGTCCGTCTTGAAGTCTGTCACTATCAGCCGTGTCCCAAGAAAGTTCACATTTGCCTCGGCATCGCTGATTTTTCCAAGGTTTGAAGTCTTTCCATTGCGGAAAATGCTGCCATTGGTAAAATCAAGTGCCTTCCCCAATGCGTTCAAGCCAGGCACACGCCAGATATCGGATTTGCTAAGTGAAATATGGCCAACGCCATCAAGTTGGTGCGGCACATTGCCCCATCCAAGATGATAACGCAATGCGCAATTCGCTGAAATGATACCTGGGTATGTGGCCTTTTCATCCTTGGTGGCGGCCTGAAGAATTCGCTCCAGGGACATGTTCTCGCATTGCCCGATGAAGTCGCCGCACTGCTGGTTCCTGTCGTATGAGAAGCCCCCTGAAAATTTTCCATTCATCATTTTTGAATCGCCGACACTGATGCGCACGACGTTGTTCTTATAGGACCAGTTGCCCTCAATGTCCTCTGCCGTGACATGCATCACTGACAGGCTGTTCGACTTGATTTTGCCATCAAGTTCCACCTGGTAAGGCTTTTCCAGATTGCAGCTGCCCTCGCAGTCAAGCACGGTCTTGTTTCCGATTTCAAACGTAGGCAGTGCCTTGTCCAATTCAGGAGCCATGGTAACAAGCAGGCTTCTAAGATCCAGCGTACCATTGCAGCGTTCCACCTGAAAACTGCAATGAGGCGTGCCCGCTGTTGCAATCTGGCAGGCCCCCTTCATTTCCATCTTGTCCAAATCAAATTTAATTTCGGGAAGCAGTACCTCCTCTGGCAGATTCATCTCCAACTTGACTGTTGCGGCGCGTATGTTCTCCTGACTCCAAAGAAAATTCCTGGCCTCGATGAGACCATTCTCCAGCACAAGCCCCCAGCTTATCGAGGCGTCGTCCGAGAAGTACTGCAACTTTGGAATTCTCACTCGCGGGAAGTCGTCTTTGCTCCATTGCATTCCCTCCCACACCTGGGAATATATTTTTCTGCCCTTGGTGGAGAATATGAAGTTTTCCGCCAGCCTGGGGTTTCCTGTCACATCAAGGCCAGTTATGTCAAGGGTGAACGGCGTGAAGATTATACCCAGATTCAAATACACTTTTTCATCGTTGACAAGGGTGGCCGTGATGTCCTTGAATGAAAGCCCCTTTGCATCCAAATTGAATTTGGCAGAGCCTTCCCTGCAAATCAAGGTGCCATAGCCGCATCCCTCCTGCGCCTTGATATCGCAGGAAACCGTCCAGTTTCCATTTGCCGGAGCCTTGAATTCAGCGGCACCCAGGAATGGCAACCGCCCGCATTTGAAGGGTTCGCAGTATTCGGCCATGTCAGGTTCGTATTCTTTGACGCAATACTTGTACAGACGGTCGAGGAATGCACTGCATTTTCCTTTGCACAGAATGTTTCCTATTTCAAGTTCCTGCCTGAAATCGCCATTCCATGACAGGAGTTGCCCATCATCGTCCTTGGACGGCACGGCAAGTGAAACGCAATGTGGAATCTGGAGCACCTTCTGCTCAATGGAAGAAAGCACGTCTAGTTCCGCATTGATGGAACCTGTCACATCCGCATTGCCCCTAAGCGCAAAAGAACCATTCTTGATTGCAAGCCTGCCTTCCTTGTATTCAATAGGCAGGCGCAATTCGTTTATGTTCCACCGCGCCAATTTAAAACTTGGATGAAGCAGCTGGCACTGGAGAGCCATCTTCTTCGGTTCAAGTGGGGATTTCTCCATTTTCAGGCTGATTTCCGTGTTTTCATCCAGATTGCGCCTCAATGCGTCTGGCAGTGAAATACCCATTGTGTCAAGTTTTCTTCCAATGCAAACACCGCCCATCATAACGCAGTCCAAGGTGCCATCAGCAATATTGAAGCTGGCAGTGCCGGACAGCATCTCCGAACCGTTGTCAGACAGCATCAGGCAGATTTCATTGAAATTCAGCACCCGTTTTTCATAATGCATACGGAAACCGCTTCCTGACACGTCTATTCTGCCTAGAGATGTCTCCTCCATCTGGCACTCTGCGGAGAAGCTGATTGCATCCAGATCAGGCTTGCAGAATGGCATGTCGAACTTCATAGAAAGTGGTTTTCTTACGAGAAGCCCTCTGCCCAGAGACTGTGATTTCAATCCCGCCAGCTGCATTGCGGTGGTTGGAAAGATAGTTGCATTTGCATTGCATGACACAAGCTGCCTATTTAAATCGTAGTGCAATTCCCCACGCAGCATTTCATTGCGTCCCAGAAGCCAAAGCAGTTTTTCCACGTCGAGGATATTGTCCTCAAGCCTGAAGTTCCCATGCAATTTTGAGATGAATATGCCCGCTATGTCTGTATTGGCAATGGAAAAGCTGCCTGACAAACTGGTGCCTTTCAAATCGTCCAGATCCATCTTGAGCGACAAGTCAAGGAAACAGTCGTTATACCCGAAGTCCGCCGACATGACATTCTGCAATATGTTGTCAAGAGCTGGGTTGATCTCATCCCCATTGCTTGCAGGCATGATTGAGGCAAGTTTTTCAAAGGAGGAAAAGTCCTCAAATCCCTTTATGCGGCCATTCAATGAAATACGGATGCCATTCCATTCAGCGTATGCGCTGCCCTCTATGGTGTCCTTCAGGGTTGTCTGCAGCAATATGCGGATTTTACTAATGCAGATGTTGCTTTTTACTGCGGCAAGACCACTGCAATTCAGCGTACAATTCTCAAGCAACAGGTATTTGGGTTTGATATGGAAGCGCAGGAAATCCAGCAATTCCAGGCCAAACTGGACTTTTTGAATACTGGCATCCAAATGAACTGTGTCTTCACCGCCAACCAGCCTAACGCCGTATGCGACAAAACCGTTCCACACGCCAGCCCTGATGCCGTCTATGGTGCAGTGCCCGATTTTCTCGTTGATTTTATTCTCCGCATATCTCACGGTGGCCTTTGGAAGCCCCACTGTCTCAAAATACAAATCAAGAAGAACCAGCAAGGTAAGGACAAACAACACCCCGCGGCTGAATACGCCCCTGAACAACTTGCCCGCTATTTTGCCCGCCATTTTTAAGGGATTCTTCATTGATCAACCACTAAAAACGAGTATTAGGTAAGAGAATCACAGCAAAAAAAATGCCCTGCTTCACTATTGGAACAGGGCATCTGAAATTGGTGGGCTCAGCTGGGCTCGAACCAGCGACCGGACGATTATGAGTCGTCAGCTCTAACCGACTGAGCTATGAGCCCGATTCAATGTGCGTTAATATACGCAACAAGCACCCCATGTCAAACCGCCAAGTCCCATTTTCCACTAATATCCCATAAGTTTTTGGTATGGGGCGTCACTTTGTGTTTCCATACGCCGATGGCGTCCACGTAGGCGCCGAGGCGGGGGGGATTCAGGTTGCCTTGGCGAAAACACACAAGCAGCATCGACATGGCTTTTTGAGGCTGCACAATTTTGGTTTCAGTTGCATAAGTCAGTCCAACGTCCTGAATTCTCGGCCAATGGCAGTAAACATGGACGCCCCCTGCGTATGGAAACACAAGCGGGAGTTAATTGCAAAACCGGGGTATCAAGCTCCTGTTAATGGTGCAGGATCCATTCAGGGCCAATTTCCGTCATGTAGATGGTAAGGTTAAGCAGCTGCAGTTGCCTGACGTCGAATGAGACGGTTTCTCCAATTTCATATTCCAGATATGGCAGCTGGATTGAAACATTGTAAAGTGCCGCATTGTAGTCGAAGTCAGGGATCTTTATGTAGAATCTGGAGAGTTTGCCAGGTGCTGTCGGCAATATGTCCGTTGCCTTTGCGCCGTTGCCTGTCTCTGGGTAGTAGTCTGTAAGCTGCGTATAGTTTTCCCCGTCAAAGATATATTCCTCGTGATAGACGGGCGTGTACTGGTTATCCTTGCTGGTCTTGCTGATGATGAACATGAGCTTGCCAGTGTATTCCGATCGCCAATATGTGCTTGGCTCCTCGATGGATGCAGTCGCGTCCTGAATGGCGCCAGTGATGTTGAACATTATGTCCTTTGGTGGCTTGTCGCCCGCGACATTGGTGATTATCCCAACACTGCCGTATTGGTTGTTTATTGAGGACAAATATCTTTTCGCACCGACGAAGACCGTGCCATTTACGGGATGTATCTTCAGGTTGCCAGTTGCCCTGGCAATCTGCTTTGGAACCATGTCACCAAACCAGCCCGCCAGGTTGTCTGCCACGATGGGCCCCGCAAAGTCGATGTTCATGGTAAGACTGATGCGACTGTCGTCTGGATTTGTGTTGTTTGCGTAGGTGGCCACCAGACCGATGTAGGTGTAATTGCAGTTCTCTGTCTTCAAGTCCTCCAGTGGAATGGTCATCCTTGCGGTTTTATTGTCTTCTGAATAGGTGACCTGCTCCTTTGGCGTCAGTGTGATTTTGCTGCCATTGAAAATTGCGGCGAAGAACGTGAAGTCCTCAAGCGAGTAGCTGGCATTTGCGTCCAGGCTGAATGTAATGAGGGCGTGGGTGTAGTCATTCAGGAATGTACTGGGCTTGAAGAACATGTAGCGCCATGTGGCGGCGCCGAAATTCTGGACGCTGAAGGTGTGCTTTTTGTTTTCCTCTTTGAACATGTCGGCGGGTGATTTGATCAGGGACAGCATGCCAGTTCCCTCGTAGCGGTCGATGGGTGCCTGCTGCACTTCAGGCGGCGTCTTCTTGAACAACTCATGAATAGTGCCTATATACGGTATTCCCACCGTATACGAGAAATAGTCCCTTATGAATTCGGGATAGATTTTCGCCAGAGTGTCGCCATCGCCATGTTCCCTGATGGTGGTCTTCAGCGCGCTCATGCCGTCGCCCAGCTGATATGGCCTTGATGCGAACAAAGTGGGCCAAAGTGATTTGCCAGGGTATTTGATTTCCGTCAGCCAGCGTGCAAACGGCACCAGTGAATAGCCATGGTGGCCTGCATAATGCTTGCTGGATATCTTGCTTTCTGCCCAGCTCTGGCGATAGAGGCCATTGATCACAGCCCGCGGCTCCAGATAGTTGTTGGGTTTGTAGCTGTTCGGGTTGGAGGCCATCAGGTATTCAGCCCAATTGCCCACCATTTCATCCAGGAACAATGCCGTCGCGTGTACTGCATGGTAGTACTGGTGGTAGTGGAAAAGCTCATGGCAGCAGGTTTGAGCGCGCTGGTTTGAATCCATTGCGCCTTCAGGCACATCAATATATGGTGCCTTAAGCAAAGAAGGTGCCTGACAAGTGGCGTTGTCCGTCGGATTCTTGTTGATGTTCACCCATACGCGCTTTGCTGTCACCCATTTCTTGCTGAAATTCTGGGGCATCCCCAAATCGCCGATCTTCTTGTATGAGGTTTCCAATTCGACGGCAAGTTCCCTGACAATGGCTTCTGACACATTGGTATGCAACTCGATGCAGAAATGCTGTGTGCGGTAGATACCGTAGCCGTAAAGGTAGTCCACCTTCTCGAACATGAAATCGCCTGGCGGGTTTGACTTGGGATTCGATGGTGCTGCGTCTGTGCCAGACGCAATGCCGCCATTCGCGCCATTATTGCCTGTGGCGGCTGGATGGGGAAGCCCCTCCTTGTAGATGACCGCCATGCAGATGGGCGCCGTCTCGTATCCCTCCGTAAGTCTGTAGTCTGGCGTCCAGATGAGCTTGTGGTTTTCGTATTTCAGGTCGAAATCCTCCTCTGCTGGGATTGCGCGGTAGTTCCACTGCGGCTCTTCCTGATGGGGGCTCTTTGTGTAGAAGCCCAGAAGGAGCATGGGTGCGCCAGCGCTGTCGTCATGATTGGCGGGCACGTCCAGGGAGAATGACGCATTGTTTAGTTTGTCCCTTCCAGGAAGGCCGTAGATGATGACAGGCGCTGTAATTGAGCAGTTGTTCAGATCCCAGTCCAAATCTGGCGGCGCGGGCAATGTGGTCAGTGCTATGGTGCTGGCCTTATAGAAGTATGTCATGTTGAGTGTAAGGCCGCCGCCAGTGAGGGTTTGTTCGCTGCTGTATGCGGGGAATGTGTCCGACGCGAGTTTTGCGGGAAGAGGCTTGCCGTAGATGATTGCGTCCGCGAGCAGTTGCTGGTCAGTGGTATCCACCTTGCCGTCGAAGTTAAGGTCGGCCCCAGTTGTGGTATCGATTTGTCTGAAGCACATGTCATTCATGCGCACCAGGTCTGCAATGTCCACTCTTCCGTCGTCATTCAAGTCTCCTGGAATGGCGAACACGAACGCGGCACTCATCAAAAAGGCGAATGTAAATAAGATGTTCTTCATGGTTCCGCCCCCTTATTTGCTGTCTTTGAAAATCCAGTAGAGTTCATTTGGCTGCAAGGTGCCGTAATGGCGAACATAGACCTTGTTGTTTTTGTCCAAGGTGAAAATGAACCTGGTTTTGTCTGGAGGCTGCGCGGCAGTTGGAAGCACCACCAAGTTCCACCCCAGGGAAAGCTCAAGTCCAGGCGTTTCGCCCGCAATGTACGGCAGTGACTGAAGTGCATTGCCAGTGAATTTCATGAGCAATGGCTGGAACGGCGTGATTTCCTCCACCTCCTCATATTTGCTTCCATCCCATTTTTGCACGACCAGATTCTGCACGCCCAAGGCCGCCTGCAGTTCCGCCACCGTGTGAATGTCACTTTCGCCTGGCAGGTAGAATGGATTCCAGACTTGAGGCTGCAGATACGAGAGGCTTAGATTCTTGTAGCTTTCAGGCGAGCCAGGCTCGATTTTCTCTCCCTGCAAATCAAAGACGCGGGAGGCTGGATTGCCGAGTACGGAAGCCTCGGAATACTGTCCCCAATCGCGTGACAGGCGCGGCGCAGAAGGCAAAGTCACTGAGGCGGTGGTGGATGTTGTCGGCTTGATGAACACCAACTTGAACAGCTGGACATTATCCAGGTTGTCCCTGTTGAACAGCTTTTCGTCGTAGTTGCTTCCATAGACGAGGAAGCGCAGCACCTTCATCCCCTCGTTCTCGCAGGCAATCTCGAACTGGGGCTTGTAATATGGCGTTGGCCATGGAGATTCAATTTCAGAGAACACCAGTGACTTGGAAAACTGCACAGAGAAGTCAATGCCGTCGTATGCCATGCTTGAACCTGACATGATGACGGCCACTTTCACGAGATTCTCCAGAATCTCTGGCTCGCCCAGAGTGATTACCGATGGGTGTGAGGCGAAGAACGCCTTCACGACGAAGGGGTCCGTGGGCGTCACGGTCAGTGGGTTGTCTGTGGAGAGCACCCCGTTCACAGTCCAGTACTGGAAGGCGGATTCAGTGTCGGATTTTGCTGTCAGCGTTATTGGCTGGCCAGTGCGCGCCGCGTAGTTGCCGCTCGCCATTGGGAGCAGATGGGCATAGCGGTCGTCAATGCTCAATGTGAAGGAGATTGGCGTGAACGACAAATTGTCCAGCAGCTGTGGCTGTGCCTCGCCGTCGCCCCACGCGTATAGATTGCCCTGCTCATCCAGCGCGACACTGCGCTCGCCAGCGGCCGCGACCGCCTTTATCCTCTTGTCGGAGAGCGGGAATCCGTATTCGTCACCAAGCTGTCCCTTGTAGTTGTCGCCCCAGGCATGGAGCGCGCCGTATTCGTCCAGCGCCAGCAGATGCTTGTCTCCCGCAGCGATGGCGATGACTTTTGAGTACAGGTTCTCGACCTTGGCTGGCACGGGATAAGTTGCGCCAGCGGTGCCGCGTCCCAACTGTCCCTTGCTGTTGTCGCCCCAGGTCCACACGTTGCCTTCAATATCCAGAGCCGCGCCGAAGCCAGCCCCCGCCGCGATGGATGTTATAAGCGGCAGGCCTTTGATTTCCACGTATTGCGTGATGGCCTGCGGTGCGGATGCGCCCAGCTGGCAAAGCTCGTTGTTGCCTATTCCCTTGACTTTGCCCACTGTATTGAGTATGAGCACGAATCCCTCCTGCACAGCGCATTGTACGATGTCCTCCCCTTCCGTGAGGTTAATTGTATCATTGCCTGTTTCGGCTCCGCCGATTACGCTTAGCCTGCGGTTGTTTTTGGTGGCGGGGAGAAGTACGGCAAGGCCGCCTGGGCCGCCCCAGGCGCGTTCGATCTGCTCCTTGTCCGTAGTGCTGTCCCTGCCGTTCCAGTCGCTGCCGTCTACGGCGCGCAGCAGACAGTTGGCGCCCCATGGATTGGCCCAGTGGTGTCTGTCCAAGGTGCTGTAATAGTCTGACGCGTTGTATGGTCCACTGATTCCGTAGTATGCAGTATCATTTGCCAGCGCGAAATACAGAGTGTTGGCGGCAGCCGCAAAGGCGGGCGGCGTGTCCTGCTTGACCGTGCCATTCACGTTTTTGTACTTGCCCCACAGCCAGAGATTTCCGCAGTCATCGCGGTAGCCAGTGGCTTTCTCCGATGCCTGAAGATAGGATGTGTCCAGCATGAAGTGGGCGACGAATTTCTCCTCGCCGTAGTAGTATGCCTTTGAGCTTCTGGACAATGGCTCCAATGCGGGACCTTCCCAGTAGGCGAAGCGGTAGCCAGCCTTAGGCGTGGCATAGAGTTCGATGAGCTCGCCCACCTTGCTGTATCCTGTATAGCCAGCGTATGCAGTGCCCTGTGTCTCGTCTGCACTGGTGCAGTCCACATTGTCATAATCCATGTCAGGCACAGGTGTCACATCTGGCAGTGATTCCAGTGTCGGCACGCTTGGCTTAGGTGTGCTGCCACTGGGAGTAACAGTCCCCTCGGCTGACCAAGGAGAGACATTTCCTGTGGCGTCCACGGTGCGCACTGCCCAGTACAGCTTCTTTGCTGGCAGATTGGTGAGCGTGACGCCGCTTTTGCGCGGGAACTTGTTGCTGGATGAAATGACATCGTCCTTGCCGCTGGCTGTGCCTACGCGCATGAAATAGCGCAGGCCGCCAGAGTGCGTCTCCGCATCAGCCCCGTCCTCCCACGAGAAAGTGGCTTTGCCATTGCCAGCGTCCTTTGCAGAAAGGCCAGTTGGCGCGAATGGTGCCGCATTGCTGGCGTGCACCTCATTGTGCACATATTTCATGCCAGTGACGCTGCGGTCAGGTCCCTGCCTGCCCGCGATTGTCTCCGAGCATGCGTAGAAGAGGCCGCCGTGTACAATGTCAGGCTTCCCGTCTTTGTCCAAGTCGGTGACCGTCATCAGCGTTGGACCAGTGAGCGCGCCCGTGCCAGGCAGCTCAATTTGCGAATCCACGTACATTTCTCCGTCAAAGGCAAGGATTTTTAGATAGCAGTTTCCAACTTTGTGCAGCGGATACACGCCGAGGGAATTATAGCCGTACGGATCGTTTCCATTGCTGGGTGTGGTTCCCTGCATGCCTGACATGATAACCTCCAGGCGTCCGTCCATGTCCACATCCGCCCATGTCGCATTGCCGCCCCATCTTGATTCTATGCCTGCCGCAATGGGTATTGGCGTCGGAAGCTGCACATTGCCGCTGGCGTCATTTGGCCGCCCGTGCAGGATGCGGAGCAGTGATGTGCTTCCACCAAGATTCCAGTCATAATGTGGACCTCCGCAGTAGAGAATGTCATCGCATCCGTCCTGGTCCGCATCCGCGATTGCGATTGAAGTGAATCTTGCGGCTGGGAGAGGCAGTTCGTATGGCGTGAAGCGCAGGTTGCCGTTGTTGATGTAGAGGATGCAGTGTTCATTCCAGGAGATTGGCTCCTCGCAGATGGCGACGAAATCCGTCCACCCGTCTCCATTGACATCACCCACGGCCAGGCAGTGGTCGTATGTGATCGGCAATATTTCTCGGAACACCTTGTTCGAGACGGGATAGACAGTGTATTTTGTGGAAGTCTCCTGCCGAATGACCTGAGTCTGTCCTGAATTCACGAGGATGAAGTCTGGCTTACCGTCATTGTCGAAGTCCGCCGTGGCGAAGTATCCTGGCGAGCCTTGCGCTTCATATTCGCCGTTTTTGTGCGCAATGACGGCGAGCTGCGTGAAGTTGCCGTTGCCGTCATTCTGGAAGAAGTACGTGTTTGTGCCGTTGGAGGCAGCCAGGTCAAGCACTCCGTTCCCTGTCAAGTCCACCAGAATGACCTCGGCATGCAGGCCGCTTATGGGCAGCAGGCTTTCCTGCCATGTGCCGTCTGCCTGGCGCAGCCAGACGGCATGGCGGGATTCCACACACATGGTTATGCCTTCGTCATTTACCACGCCTTCTTCGATGCCGTTGTCCTGGCGGACGGACGAGACCGCGTCCACCAGCCCGTCTCCATTGAGGTCGCCGAACTGTATGCTGCCGCCATGCGGGTAAAGCGGCGGCAGACCGCCTTCAGGCATGGTGTCATAGAGCGTGGGCAGAGCGAACTCGAAGGTGGGGTAAGAAGTGCTGAACGGCTTGGCCACAATGTCCAATGGCACGCTGCGTGTCAAGTTGCGGCTCGCGTCATAGAAATCCGCCTGGACCACCTTGCCCACATCGCTCATGTTGGAGGCGAAGCCAAGATATGCGTCAAACTGCCAGAGGCGCATGTTCTCGAAGCCGGACATGTCCAGCAGCATTTCTGCGCGGCTTGGATCGGCCTGCTGCCCTTTGACGTAGAGATTGAGGCCGAAGAACGGGTTGTCCAGCTCAATGCCGTTTACCTTGAAGTCGAATCCGCCTGGCCAGTTGCGCCCGTAGCTTCCCACCATGAACTGCTTCCACCCATTGGTGTAGCCTTCGCAGGAGAATGTCATCTTCGCCGTCATGGTCGGGGTGTAGTTGCCATCTCCAACAGTGGCCGAATAGACCTCGCCGCTTATGAAGTGGTGCGTCATGAACGATTCGTATGCGAACCAGATGTAGCCGCCTTCGCCATTGACCTCCACGCCCCAGTTCTGGCCCCAGGAGTTCACCGCCAGCAGAGCACCTTTCTTCTCTTTGCCGTCCTTGCCTGTGTAGACCATGTCATCGTCATAGCCGATTATGGTCAGCGCATGAGATTCCCTCGTTGAATTGGGCTCGATTTCGGATGGCCATACGAAGACATTATGGTTGTTGCTGTTGACGGTGATTTTGGTGTTGTCCTCCAACGTGACTTCCAGATTCTCGCCGTTCAATGGATAATGGTCGAAGTTTGGTGGAATGCGATCCGTTATGATGACGAAGATGTCTCCTGCCGCCAGTGCCTTCTTCAGCTTTTCAAGGCCCTCCTCCGTTGTTATGTTGGAGAGGCACACCGTCTTGCCGCCCTTGCGGCTGAGCGCGGTGAGCTGCTCCTCGTAGGAGGGCGCATACCAATCCTGGAATGAGCCTTCAAATGGCAGTTCGGCAAGGGTTAGATACCCTAAATTGCAGAGAGTGCGCAGCGTTATGAGCGGATTGGCCCCATCAGGCGCAGTCTCCGCGCTATGGTCCACCATAATGACGCTCCACGTGGGCGACACCATCTTGGCTCTGTCCTCCTCCTTGTCAAAGTCCCATCGGCCTTCGCCCCTGCGCATTGATTCGTAGTAGTTGCGCACATAGTATGTTGGGGCGAAACTGCCGCAGATGCCCAGGGAACCCTGGCTCCATACCTTGGGCAGATGCGCCTGGTTGACTACACGCGAAGGCGGCCCGCCCCTCTTTTTCGCTGGCGGCTCATACTCCACGACATCCCTCATGGCCGCCATGCGCTCCTCGGGCGTAAGCTGGCGGACGCCTGTGGGATGCTGGGCCAGCAGACTGGCTACTTGAAACACGCATACAGCAAACAATCCTAGAAGTTTCCTGCTCATGGTCGTAGGGTATGTTTTTCTGTTGAGGTAATTGCAAAACTCGGTGTGGCAATGCCATCCACGGCCTTGTCCAAGGTCAAAAAAAAATGGCGAGACGCCCTTGCCACCCCAGTTTTGCAATTACCTCTATTGCTAAAAAAAGATTTTATTCTGACGTACTTTTTATTCTGCCGTACTATAGTGTTATAGCTAATATTTCAAGAGTGTTATAGCTAATATTTCAAGGACACCTATTATTTTTTAACACAGACATCCCATAACGCAATTGATATTTCTGATAGGAAATTAGTAGGAGCAAGATCTGACAAAATCACTTTTCAGATATGCCCTGCAAGGGGCCACAGAGCGGCCCTACTCGCTGGCAGGGCATGTATTTCTGCTATTGCGGAAATGTTATTGGATATCTGTGCTAATAACTCGCATATTCGCTTGACAATGTTGGCAAAGAGGGTATTGTACCCACAGACTTTTTCAAATGGTAATTATGAATAGTTCATATTTGGCAATGTTGAGAATATTAACCATAATCATAAGCGTTGTTTTTGCAATGCTGCAGACAAACGGGAGAGAAAAGAAAATGGAAGACAATTGGGACGAGAATGCATCCAGGGTACCAGAAAGGAACGACTACTGCCGCGGCTACGAGCAGGGCATAAACCTGTACTTCGAGGAATATTACCGCTTTCAGAACCACGACGAAAGCAAGGTGAGGAAGTACCAGCTGCCACCCCTGCCGGACACATTGGAGGAATGGGAAAGGCAACGCCCCACAATCCTGCAGCAGTTCAAAGACTGCGTCTATGGCGTCATGCCACCTGCCCCAGACCATCTGGAAGTCAAGCTGCTTGCCTCAAGGGACGATGCATTGGGTGGCATTGCGCTGCGCCGCGAGTACCGTGTGTACTGCAGCATGGACAACGGCAAGAAATTCGATTTCGACATATTGCTGTACGTTCCCAAGAATGCGAAGACGCCGCCGCCCGTATTCGTGCATCTGAACTTCAGCGGCAACCAGATCAACACGCCTGATGACGACATACGCCCCACCCGCGCACCTGGACAGGATCCTGGCCGCTGGCACGCGGATTCCCCCAACAAGCAGAAGCGCGGCCTGGACTTGTTCCGCACAAACTACATCGAGACCATCAAACGGGGATACGCTTCCTGCACTGCCTGCTACGGCGAGATTTTCCCCGACAACCTGGATGGTTTCCGCAAGAGCCTGTTCCGTCTCTTCTACGATGACCTTCGCCCCGACTGCGAAATCACCTTGCCTGAATTGCAGGCAGGACGCCGCCGCAACTTCGGCGCGTATGGCGGCTGGGCATGGGGATATTCCCGCATTGCGGACGCATTGGAGAAGATCGACCTGGTAGACGCCACAAAGCTGGCCTGCGTGGGGCACAGCCGCCTGGCGGTGGCCTCCCTGTGGGCGGGCGTCAATGACGAGCGCTTCAAGCTGGTGGTAAGCAACAACGCTGGCAAAGGCGGTCCTCAGTACTTCAGGCGTGACTTCGGATCGCTGCCCAGCATCTTCATCCTGCGTTCAAACTGGGTAACGGACAACTTCCAGCAATACATTCCACGCATAGACGAGCTGCCTGTGGACCAGCACCAGCTGCTGGCACTGGTGGCGCCACGCGCATTGTACGTGACAAGTTCGAGCAAGGACTTCAACGCAGATCCATACGGTGCATTCCTCTCCACCCGCGAGGCATCCAAGATTTGGCGGCTCTACGGCGAGAAAGGGCTGGATCCAAACTGCGAGATGCCTCCACTGCACACCCCCATCGGCGGCAAGATACGCTACCATGTGAAGGAAGGCAAGCATTCCATCCGCGAATACGACTGGGAACAATACTACAACGCGGCGGACGAACTTTTCGGCAAGCCCAACTAGCCTTCATCTGCTCAAGAGGCTTGTTTCCGCCAGGGCAACATGAGTGAGCGCCGCCTCGGCGCTCACATAAAAAAATCAAAACTTTTTTCAAATACCAACAACCAAACAATCAAGGAGAGAAAGACAATGCCATCACTACAGGACATGAGAGGCAAGGCGAAGGAAGCGGGTTTGATGAAGCTGGACAAGCTGATCGCGGTGCGCCAGCGCATACCCAACAACGATTTTCCAGTGCCGGTCAAGGAAATATGCCAACGCTACGAGAAGCTCTACACTGGCTGTGTGAACGACGTCATGAGGGAGCTGTGCCTCCTCAACCAGAACCTGCCCAGCGACATAATGCCGTTGAGGGACGAAATGACCGTGTGCGGCGAGGCATTCACCGTGAAGAGCGCCCCAAACTGCATGATTGAAGGCGAAATGACATTCCGTGCACAGATGCTGGACGACTTCAAGCCTGAAGGCGTTGTGGTCTGGGACACCAGTGAAGACACGGAGGCCTCATTGTGGGGCGGCGTCATGACAGCCACCGCCATCACAAAGGGCATACGCGGCGCAGTCATCGCCGGCGGCATCCGCGACACAAAGCAGATCCTTGAGCAGAAATTCCCCATTTTCTACAAGTACCGCACCAGCAATGGGTCGCTGGGACGCTGCATGATCACCCACTACCAGGTGCCAATCCGCATCGGCAAGGTCACAGTGCGCCCTGGCGACATCATTTTCGGCGACATTGACGGCGTACTCTGCATTCCAAGGGAAATCGCATACGACGTGCTGCTGCGCGCCGAAGGCATCGAGCGCAACGAGGTGGACATTTTCTCATGGGTGCATCAGGGCGACACCATTTCAGAAATCATCGACAAGGGCGGGTACTTCTAGGATGGAGGCGCAAAGCCATACAATCCCCGCGCTGGAGAAGGCGCTGGAAATGCTGGAGCTACTCGCCACCGCGAAGGACGGGATAAGGCAAACCGAACTTTGCGAGAAGCTGAGTCTGTCCACCAGCACTGCCTACAGAATGTTGAGGACGCTGCTGGCCCGCAACTGGGTGGTCAGAAAGAAAAACGGCGTGTTTGCGCTGGGCAATGGAATGCTGCCTATTTTCACACGCTTCCAAAGCTCCGTGCAGCGCATTTCCGCTGCCAGGCAGGCGGTGCATTCCCTTTCGGACAGGATTGACATGGCGTGCAAGCTGTCCATTCGCCGCGGCAATGAACAGGTGACTATAGAGAGAGCGGAACCCTTGGGGCCATACAGCCTGGTCAGCGCGGTGAACAGCAGCTTTCCCGTAATAGAAGGCTCCGTGGGCGCGGCGCTTCTGGTGGATGAAAGCCAGGAAGCCATACTCCATCTGGTTGAGGCGTGCAGACTGGACTTGCTGGAAAGACGCCAGCCTGACACCATATTCCAGGGCATTGCCTCCGTCCGCGAAAAAGGATATGTGCTGAACACGAATCCCAATCGCTGGAATGTGGCGGCAATGTCCGCGCCATTGCGGGACGCGGAAGGTGCCATTGTCTGCGCACTCACCATCATCGGCACAAAAAAGGACTTTTCAGGCAAAAACAGACAACGCCTGGTAAAGGAGTTGTTGAATACAATAAAGGAAATCGGAAGTAACGACGGCGTCCTCGCCGTCGGCAAACAATAACTTACACAGGAGAAACGACACATGGAATGGAAGGATAAAGTAGCTGTAGTGACTGGTGCTGGCGGCACATTGTGCTCTGTGATAGCGGAAATGCTGGCGGCAAAGGGATGCAAGGTGGTGCTGATTGGACGCACTGTGGAGAAACTGGAGAAGACGGCCCAGGCAATCAAGGCAGCCGGTGGCGTTTGCCGCATCGAGGCAGGTGACGTGACTGACGAGGCACGCATGAAGGAAATCGGGGACACGGTCTGCAAGGAATGGGGTCCATGCCGTTTCCTCATCAATGGAGCTGGCGGCAACAACATCAAGGCGATGAGCACCATCACGGAATTCGACCCAAGGGAGCTGGACGGCACACTGCCAGAAGGCGAACGGGGCTTCATGGACATTGACATCGAGGCATTTGCCAGCGTTCTGAACATCAACACAGTGGGCACCGTCATACCCAGCCGCATTTTCGGTGCGCAGATGGCAAAGGCGGGCGGCGGCTCCATACTTAACTTCGCCTCCATGAACACATACCGCCCATTGACCAGAGTGGCGGCATACGCCATGAGCAAGGCCGCCATTTTGAACTTCACACAGTGGCTCTCCAACTACTACTCAACCGCGAACATCCGCGTAAACGCGGTGGCTCCTGGCTTCTTCGTGAACGAGCGTAGCGTAAAGTACCTGCGCACGCCAGACGGCGGTCTCTCACAGCGCGGCAAGAACGTGATGCAGCACACGCCAATGAAGCGCTTCGGCGAAGCTCAGGAACTGCTGGGCTGCGTGGAATGGCTGCTGGACGATGACAAGGCGGCGTTCGTCACTGGCATCACAGTGCCCGTGGATGGTGGATTCCTGGCATCAACTGGAGTGTGATCATGAAACTTGGTTTAATGCTTCCCGTGAAGCCAAACCTGCAATGGAAACTGGCTTCGCAACTTGGCGTGAAATACGCAGTGACAAAGGCCGCGCCTGAACTCAGCGGGATGAATGACCCGTCGGACTTCCAGGCGCTGAAAACCGTCAGGGACCGCTTCCAGGAGGCTGGCTTCACGCTGTATGCCCTGGAAGGCGACGAATTCGACATGTCCCGCATCAAGCTGGGCTTGCCTGGCAGGGACGAGGACATTGAGAAATACCAGAAGTTGCTCATCAACATGGGCAGGCTGGGGCTTAAGCTGCTGTGCTACAACTTCATGGTTGGCGTGGGCTGGTTCCGCTCAAAGAACGACCTGCTGGAGCGTGGCGGCGCATTGACCAGCGGCTTTGACGTGAAGGAAATCGACAATGACGTGCCCTTGAAAATCACAGAGGAGCAGGTCTGGAGCAACTACGAATACTTCATCAAGGCGGTTGCGCCAGTGGCTGCAGAGGCGGGAGTGAAACTTGGTCTGCATCCAGACGACCCGCCGCGCTCGCCCTTGCTGGGCTATTCCCGTGTGCTGACCAGCGCGGCGGCATACCGCCGTGCCATGTCCATTGTGGACAGTCCCAGCCACGGCATAACATTCTGCCAGGCCACATTCCGCGCCATGGGAGAGGATGTGTTCAGCCTCATAGAGGAATTCGGCCCCAGGATTTTCTTCCTGCATTTCAGGGACATCACCGGCAACAGGGACTGCTTCAGGGAGACCTTCCACGACAATGGCCCCACCGACATGGTGAAACTGCTGGAATGGGGCGAGAAATATGCGCCTGACTGTCTCCTGCGCCCAGACCACACCCCCACAATGGCTGGTGAGAGCAATGAGAATGTGGGCTACACCATGCAGGGCAACATCTTCGCCGTAGGCTACATCAACGGCATTCTCGAGACACTTCGCAGAGGGAGGTGCTAATCATGGGAAAGACAATAGTTGCATTCGGCGATTCAATCGTACAAGGCATATCTGGCGGCATAAAGCCTGAAGAGAACTGGCTCAACCTGCTACAGGCAAGACTAGGTAATGGCTACCGAACAGTTAACGCAGGCGAAGGCGGCAATTCCGCCCGCGAAGCAATGGCACGCTATGAAAGGGACGTGCTCAAGCACAATCCAGACGTCATACTGCTGGAGTTTGGCGGCAACAACCACGACCCATTCCGTCCAGAGCGCCAAGTCAGCGATGAGGAACTTGAACGCCAGCTTGAGGCGTTCAAGTGCGGTCTGCCAAAAGGCTGCCAGGTAATCGTCTGCACATTCCCGCCCATACTGGATGACAAGCACTGCTACAAGGACGCCGATGCATTCAAGGGCGCATCCATTGACAAGTCCATGGATGCGCAACGGGACATCGTCAGGAAATTCGCGGCGAACAACGGCTATGTGCTGCTGGACCTGTACAAGGCAATCTACGACAAACGCTACGAGCTGATTTTCGACGATGGCGTGCACCTGAACCAGGAAGGGCAAAAGATATTTGCACAAGAGGCATACAATGCGCTGATGAAAGTGCCAGGCATCGAGACATACCAGCTGGCTCTGGATGAAATGAAGAAGTACGGCCTAGAGGCAAAGCTTCAAATCGAAAGGGAGCTGCCCTCCTTTGAGATCAGGGTCGCTGGAGGCAACATCACCATCTACGCGCCAAATGACCTGGAACTGCTCTATGGCGTATATGACCTGGCGGAGCGTATTGGCGGCTACTATTTCTTCGAGCCTGGCAGGGACCGCTTTGACGCGGCACGCAAAGTTCAACCACCTGTGAATGGCGTGATTGCCATGGCAAGGCGTCCCAAGCTTAGGAGACGTGGCCTGGTGCAGGAATTCCCGTTCAGCGAGGAGGAGACTCCCATGCTGCTGGACTGGATGGCGAAGAACAAGATGAACTATATCGAGACCTGGATGAAGTACTATGACAACTGCAAGCAGGAGTGGAAGGACATGGCGCGCATCCGCGGCATCGAAATCGAAAGCGGGCACCACAACTTCAACTACTGGATTCCAGGCAGAAAGTACAATGCCACCCATCCTGAATTCTTCGCGGAAATCAACGGCAAGCGCATTGAATCCAGCGATGGCAAGAGCAGCCTCTTACTGAGCGAACAGCTCTGCACCACAAATCAGCAGCTGCGGGAGGAAATCGTCAAGAACATGCTGGCATACTGCGACGCGCATCCCGAAATCAAAACAGTCGCCATCAATCCAAACGACGGCTTCGGCTGGTGCGAATGCGCGGAATGCTCGAAATTCTATGATGTGAACCGCAAGGGCGACCTGTATAGCGTGTCAGAGCATGTTTACAAGGCAGACAAAATCTACCACGATCTGGTCAAATACATCGCCAAGCGCCTCCACGAAAAGAGACCTGACCTGACATTGGGATTCGGTGCCTACATCAACTACAGTGCGCCATCCGAGGGCTTCAAGCTCAACGAGGGGATGGGTGTCGGAGTGGCGCCCTACTGGCGCTGCATCAACCACGAGATCAACGACAGGGCCTGCCCAATCAACTCCCATTATGCGGATGACATCCTTGCATGGGTACGCGCCAAGAACGGTGGTCATGTCTATATCTACGAGTACTACATGGGAGTGAACTTCTACATCTCGCTGCCCATGATACACTTCCATGAGATGTTCCATGAGGTGGACTGGTACGCGAAGAACGGCATCGAGGGCGTGATCACGCAGTTCCACATTCCGCACTGGACCGTGTATGGAATGAACTTCGTGCTGCTGGCCCGTGCAGGCAGGGGCGAAACCGAGGAAGAGGCACTGCCTTTGCTGTACCACATCCTCTTCGGCAAGGACGTTGAGGAGGCCAAGGCATTCTACAGGCAGGTAAAGCAACTCGTGCTGAATGCAGGGCATTGCCACATTCCATATCCCTACGCGCTGCTGAGCCGCACAAAGCCAGAGGCATACAAAAAGCTGAATGAAATGGCAGTCGCCCTGTCGGCAAAGGCGCCTGAAGACCAATTCCGCAAGGAACTGGTGATATGGACCGAGTACATGATCCGCTTCAAGCAGCTGTTTGACGATTACCATGCAGGCAAGCTCACCGAAAAGGACATCGACGACTTCCTGGCGTGGATTGCATCCCACAAAGACACGCGAGTCTTTGTCCAGAACAAGTTCCCGCGCTATTTCGAGGCGTTGCGCACCGCAATGCGCAATGGCACGGAATGGCTGCACTTCAACATCGGATGGGAAGACAACTACATTCGCAAGCATCGTGAAATACTAGGACAACCACAAGGAGAAAACAAATGAGCAGTGATTTTTCAAGCCAGCTTCCGGTGATCGACTTCATTCCACAGGGAGAGATGAACCCCAGGTCAAAGGAACTCAGGCAGTACTTTGAGATGTTCTTTGACCCCAAGTACGACGGCTATTCAGAAGAACTGGAATACATCTGCGACGTGCCGCACCGTGCCAGCAAGGACGTGAAGGCCTCCCACTTGGGTGTGGGCTTTGAGCTGCTGGACCACAGATGCGGCTATGACTTCGACAAGGTTATTCCAATCATGAAGGAATCTGGCGTCAAGTGGGCGCGCCTCCAGTCTGGATGGCCACGCGCCGAGCAGGAAAAGGGCGTTTACAACTTCGACTGGCTGGACCACATTGTGGACGGTCTGCTTGAGGCTGGCATCCAGCCATGGTTCAGCCTCTCCTTCGGCAATGGGTTGTACATGGGAAGTGCCAAGCCTGTTCCACCTCACAACACATACATGTTCTCGCCTACGGTATTCGGCGAGGAATGCATCCATGCCTGGGAAAACTACTGCAAGGCAATGGCAGAGCATTTCAAGACCAGAGTATTCCACTGGGAGGTCTGGAACGAGCCTAATGCTGGCTTCTTGCGCAAGCCATTTGAAAAGAGCGAGGAAATCGCGCCCATGATATACAAAATCATGTGGGAGCCGCCTTCGGAATACGCCAAGCTGGTGGCAATCACCGAGAAGGCACTGCATCAAGTTCAGCCTGAGGCGAAAATCATCGGCGGCTCCATTTCGGGATGCGCAATATGCAACGAATACATACAGGGACTTTTCGACAATGGCATCGCCGAGCACATCGACATCTTCACATATCATCCATACCAGGGCATACCTGAACTGTACTATCACGAAAGGCTGCAGTTCATCCGCGACCTCATCAAGGAGAGCGGGCGCAACATCGTCATCTGGCAGGGCGAAAACGGCAGGCCATCCGAAACAGTCACACTCCACCGTGGATGGAAGAGCACGGAAGGCAGCCAGGCACGCTACCTCACACGCCGTTATCTCACAGACCTGCGCGAAGAGATCGACATGACAAGCTACTTCCTCTGCTGCGACATCGGAAACGGATACCTGAAGGGCACCGTCCATTCGCAGGGCGTCATTGACGCACGCGACCCAGAGAACTACAAGCCCAAGCTGTCGTTCCGCGCAATGCAGAGCTTCGCCTGGCTGTTTGACGCCGAGGTCAAGAAGATGCACTGCTGCTTTGAAGTGCTGCCAGAGGTTCCGATGAGCTACACCACACGCTTCCAGAAGGAAGTCATCACATCCACCACCTGCGGTTTCCGCTACAAGGACATACCCATCTACGCATACTACCAGGTGAGCAACGTGGACGCGGACGGCACAGTCATGCCCATCAAAATTGAGACCTACATCGGAAACTTCAAACTGGATAAGCCCATCCTCATCGACCCAATCACTGCGCGTGTCTATCGCATCAAGAAGCTGGTCAACTTCTGCGACGGCAACTACGGCTACAACCTGCTGTTCCCGCGCCTGCCCATACTGGACTACCCGCTGTTCCTGACAGACGCAAGAATCCTGGACAAATAATCAATGTGGGCGCCAAAGTGGCGCTCACTCAGGTTGCCTTAGCGGGAACTACGTATATAGAATTACAATAATTCTCTTGGCGTATTTTCCGCCTGGGCAACCTGAATGGGCGCCGCCTCGGCGCCCACATAAACCCAACTAACACCTCTGGCGCGTTCCCGCTAGGGCAACTTGAGTGGGCGCCGCCTCGGCGCCCACAAAATTAAACAATGAACGAAAATCTCCTCATAAAAGCTCCTTTGGCAAGCGAGTTGTTTGCCCTGATAAAGGACCTGCCCGTCATAGACTGGCACAATCACCTGTCCATATCGGACATTGCCTCCAACAAGTCATTTGCCAACATGGCAGAGCTGTGGGTGAAAAGCGATCCCTACAAGCATCGTGCCATGCGCATCTGCGGCGTGCCAGAAAAGTACATCACTGGCGAGGCCAGCGACTACGAGAAGTTCCAGGCATGGGCAGGCACATTGCCGCGCCTCATAGGCAATCCGCTCTATCACTGGAGCGAACTGGAACTCAAACGTATTTTCAACATTGACGAGCAGCTGAACGAAAAAACTGCCGCAGCAATCTGGGAAAAGGCAAATGAATGCCTCAAGCAGCCCAAATGCTCCGCCTGCGGGCTTCTTGACACATTCAACGTGGAATATGCGGCGCCCTGCGTGCAATTATGCGAAGACCTGACGCCATTCACCTCTATACGCAAAGGCATCGTGCCATCCTTGAGGGGCGACGACATAGTGGCTTGCAATTCCGACTTCATCGGCAAACTGCAAAGCACAACTGGCATCAGCATCCAGGACTGGGACAGCCTTGCAAAGGCAATCTCGCAGCGCATCGAGGCACTTCACGCCGCAAATTGCAGATATGCAGACCATGCACTGGACGATGGCTTCGCATACGTAGCCTCGGACGGCAAGGAACAGCAGCGTTTCACGCAGTTGCTTGAAGGGACTCTGCCCCAAAACGAGACCAGCGCCCTCGCCTCCGCCATACTGCGGTTGCTGGCGGCGGAATACGCCAGTCATGGATGGACCATGCAGCTGCACATTGGCGCAAGACGCCAGACCAGCACTCGCCTCCGCACACTGGCAGGTCCCGCAGGCGGATACGCTGGCATCGGACATACCTGCGACATACGCTCCATAACAAGCATGCTGGACGATTTTGAAAAGGCGCCATCTGGCCTGTCCCGCGTGATTCTCTACACATTGAATCCTGCTGACAATGCGGCATTGACCGTGCTCACTGGCTCGTACAGCCAGGATGGCGTGGTTGCGAAGGTGCAGGCAGGCCCCGCCTGGTGGTTCTGCGACCACCTGTTCGGTATGCAACAGTGCTTTGAAAACTATTCTGCGTATGGTGTGCTTTCCACATTCGTCGGAATGACGACGGATTCACGCAGCCTGCTGTCCTTTGTGAGGCATGAGTATTTCAGGCGCGTGTTCTGTGCGTGGCTTGCGGAAAAGGCAGACAAAGGCGAAGTGCCGGACGACTTCGACGCGCTGGCCTCAATAGCCACCGCCGTCAGCTACGGCAACCCCAAATCTATCATACCATAATTATTAATCCACGGAT
>JAFZZD010000660.1 GCA_017615955.1 Victivallales bacterium | reverse complement strand
CCGCGCACAGAACAGTCCACTTTTTTTCAAAACAGGGTATTGACATCGCCTGTATTCTTTGGTATAATTGTGCAAAATTATGTACAATTAAAAAATTACGGAGACAAATCATGCGAAGTTTTTTTACGCTTATTGAGCTGCTTGTGGTCATTGCGATCATCGCCATTCTTGCGGCAATGCTGCTGCCCGCCTTGGCAAAGGCGCGCGCCAAGGCACGCCTTGTTTCCTGCATCAACAACGAAAAGACCATTGCCATGGGCTATCTCCAGTATGCGCTGGAAAACGATGATGTCATGTTGCCATACAAGGCAGGTATAACATCCTCGTCCGACCCATTCCGCTATGTCAATCGTGGTGTGCTGACACCTAAAGACGCGCCATGGACATATTTCATCAGGGATTTCATCGGCATGACTGGCGAAATTGCAGGCTATGGCATTGACTTCACCAAATATGCAAAGCAATGGACCAAAGATGTGCCATTCAAGTGCCCATCCCAGAACTCGTTGATCGAGGGCTTCAGCTCCACCCATTATGGCATGCTTTGTTATTGCGTAGGCGGCAGTTCATACTGGAACAATGCATCTTCCACTAATGTCAGCAATCAGAAAAAATACGCCCTCTACCATTTGAGCCAAATTATGTCTCCCAGCAGCAAGGCGGTTATCGCGGATTCAATCTGGGATAGTGGAAGCCCCTCATACACAATCGCGGGTGCTTTTGGCGGAGCCAGCGTGGTTTCCCCAACTAAAAGCGGCACCTCAATGGTATATAATGGCGGGCAGCGCATCGACAGGGCGCGCCACGGCGGCAGAGCCAATTTCATCCTTTGCGACGGGCATGTGGAAACCATCCCTGAAAATGTGCTCCGCGCAGAGAACAACATGAAAAGCAGCACTACCAAAAGCGCCCTCCTCTGGTGCGGCGGCATCTTGAATTAATTCAACGCAGAGACGCAGAGGTTTTTTATTGCTCTGCCTCCTCATGGGGGCGGAGCGTTTTAGTTTATGGACATTGCGGAAATATTCAAGGCGCATCTATTTGAGGGATGCTCTGTGGGACTAGTGGGAGTAGGCAAGCTGGGTTCCAAACTGCGCTCCATCGCAGAGGAAAAAGGCTGCCATGTGATTCTGTGCGACCCGCCACGAAACTTCGCCGAGGCGGACGAATTAAGCCAGCATTTCTTTGAGCTGTGGGGCAATGGAATGGGCGGATGCCAGGTCAGCAACGAGGGAATGGAGGTGTTTGTGCCGTTGGAGGCGCTTGTCAGGGCAGATGTCATTTCGGTGCAGGTGCCCCTGGTCGATGCCCCGCCATATCCAACCAGGGGCCTGATCAACGCTGATTTTTTGACGTGCCTCAAGCCAGAGGCAAAATTACTTTGCTTTTCACCGCCAGAAGTAATCGCGCCTGATGCCAGAGACGACAGGCGCATTTCACTCTTCGCATGAGAATACTATCGTAGCCGCTGGCTTAGCCAGCGGAAAAGGCCGCATGGCAGTCCCGCGTCCTGATGCGCGGCCCCTGGCCGCGCAGAACAGCTTGCAATGCCAAAGTTTTGCAATTAATTCGGGAGATACAAAATTATGGAAGATCTTTTCTTTTTTGACGCTGACTGCCAAATAGGATCCGGGCCAAATACGGGCATCGGTCCAGATGCAAAGGCCCTGCTGGATGAAATGGACGAGTATGGCGTGGACTGCGCGTTGGTCAGGCACATCAACGCCCCTATGCTGGGCGCCATCGAAAGCAACAATGTGCTGGCTGAAATGCTGCGGGAGGATGAAGGCAGCCGTCTCTTTGGAATATGGAGCATTCTGCCTTCACAGTGCAGGGAATTGCCTGAACCGGACGAGTTCTTCAGGCAGATGAAGGAAAACCGCATCGTCGCTCTCACTTTGCACCCAGACGAGCACCGCTTTGTGCCATGCCGCCTGACTTTGGGCAAGATCATGGACGCCGCCCTGGAACGCAAGGTGCCGGTGTTCTTAAACGCATTCTCCGGACACTGGCGGGAACTATACAATTTCGTGGCGGATTTCCCTGAAAACATCCTGGTTCTTTGTGATACTTACGGAAAGTGGGGCTACGACAGGCAAGTCCGCCCGATGCTGGAGACTTATCCAAATTTCTTCTACGGAATGACTGGCTACTGGGTGCCAGAGGGCATCTGCAACCTGGCGAACACATACGGTGCCCATCGCTTCCTGTACAGCAGCGGCTATCCCAGGTACATTCAAGGCTCTGGCATGCTGCAGCTTAGGCATTCTGGCCTGGGGCAGGAGGACATTGTGAAAATCGCAGGTGGAAACCTGTCCAGGATGCTGAAGGAGGTCGAATTATGAAACAGCCTATTTGGAAGAGGGAAGGTTCACTTGCGGAACAGTTCTGGCGCACAGGCAAGGCACCATGCCCGATTTATGATATGCACGGCCACATGGACACCCACAATGGCATATACATGAAGCTGTGCGAACCTGCCTCAATGGCGGCGCATCTGAGGCGCATCGGCGTGAAGCATCTGGTGTTTTCCCACCACCATGTCATATTCGGCAGCAAGCGCAATGCCGAAGTATATGAGATTTGCAGGCAATACCCGGACTTGTTCAGGATGTATGTAGGCATCGTGCCGCGCTATCCTGAATACATCAAGGAGGATCTGGCGCTTTTCGACAAGTGGGCGCCTTACGCAGTGGGGCTTAAGTTCCTGGCTGGCTACTACAAGATACCAGTCACCGACAAGGCTTGGGAATATGCACTGAAATTCGCCGACGAAAGAGGACTGCCCGTCCTGAACCACACTTGGGGTTCTTCAGCAGAAAATGGAGGCCCTGTAATGCTGGAAGTCGCCCAGAAATATGCCAATGTGAAGTTCTTCATGGGGCATTCCATCTTTGGCGACTGGGAATATGCCCGCCGCGTGGTGAAGGAGACACATGACAATGTGTGGCTGGAACTGACAGCAATTCCTGGCGAGCGCAACATAATCGAGATGCTAGTCGATGCAGTGGGCAGCGAAAGGCTGCTGTATGGTACCGACCTGCCTTGGTTTGACGAATACCAGGCGGTGGGCGGCGTCCTCTCTGCCAGAATCTCTGACGCAGACAAGAAAAACATATTCTACCGCAATGCGGAACGCATATTCGGCAAGGACTGGTGAACCCTTCTTTAACGCAGAGGAGGTAGCCAGCGCGTCCCGCGCTG
>JAFZZD010000067.1 GCA_017615955.1 Victivallales bacterium | reverse complement strand
GTCTCGTGCAGAAAGATCGCGCTGCAGATCACGCCGAATATAGAAACTGTCGAACAAATCGGAGAGATACTCCATTGCAAGCGTTGAATCTATGCGCATGTTGACGGATGCGCGCAATTCCATGTCAGGATATGCCTTTTTGATCACGGATGCGACGAATGGCGACGTTGTCGTCACAATGTCTGGCAGCAGGCCTGCCTCCTCGAAGTGCTTCAGCATAACGACGATTTCATGCTGAAATGAGGCGGAGACCGCGCGGCCACCATAGCAGTTCCCATTCAGGAGCAAGTCAAGGCGCAGTCCAAGCTTTCTTATTTCTGTCAGTTCGTAGCCGAGCTGCTCCATCAAAGCAGAGGTCCTCTCTGGTTCGGTACGGCCAGAAGGGGTTCCTGGAATGCTGAAATAGACTTCTGAAAGCTGCTCCCGATAATCGGAAAGCATTTCACAGAAGAGCTGTCCAAAGGAGAATGGCTGATAACCGACGGCAAACATTATTTGATTTCCTTCCAGACCTGGCGGCGAAATGCCGTCGCTGCCTCAAGATAGGCATTCATTGAGACGGGTGAATTGCATACAATGCTGAAACCCAGCGCATGGCTGTCTGGCATGAGGAAGGCAAAGGCAAAAGTCCCATTGCTTTCACGGGCACAACAGCAATCATGCGCCACCTGCTCCAGTTCTATTTCGAAAGCCTCTTTAGTCCCCCACAATCCTGCTCCAAATTCCTCGAAAGGATATAGCTGGTCAATATGGCGCGCCATATTAGGGTCTGCCGCCTGAAGCACGATTGCCGATGCGGAGCTGTATGGCATGAAGTCTCGATTTGCAGGATGCTGCAGGATGCCTGGCATGTCGGGCGACATTCGCAATGTGCAGTGTATTCCAGAGGCAGTCATTGTCGCGAGCGTCAGCACATGGTCAGGAAACTTCTTCGCAAGCTCCATGAATGCCTTTTCAATGGATTTTGTCTTGTCGGCGTGGCGCGCCTTGTCTGCGATTATCAGCAGGGATGGCCCGATGCTGTAATGGCCGTCCTCATTGCGGTCAACAAAGCCGCGTGAGCAGAGTGTTCGCAGCAGATTGTGCACGGCTGGTTTCTTCAATCCTGAACTGAGGGCAATTTCGCTGAGGGAAAGCCCTGCTGGATGGTCAGCAAGCAGATACAGCAGTTCAATTCCCTTCAGCAGTGATTGTACAAGTTCCGAATTGGGCATCAATCCGCCTCGTTCTTCTTATTGCCCGTGAGTTGTGTGTCAGTGGCGTATTCAGGTTCGGTCTCCCAATCAACCTTCCAGATTGGACGACGACGGAATTTATCATGGAATGTGTTCTGCAGCACGCCACGGCTTTCAAGGCTGATCATGCAGGCGCGAGTGCATCCGCGGGCACCGCATACTGCCTGCCCTGTATTGTAAAGCAGACGCGGACGGTTGTAGAATGGCGACCATGGCGCTGGCGCAGAATCAGAGAATCTGCCTGGCGTCTCTTCGTATATGTAGGG
>JAFZZD010000659.1 GCA_017615955.1 Victivallales bacterium | reverse complement strand
GTCAATCGGAAACCTCGTCGCAAGGCTGAAAATCTCGCTTCTCATGAACCCGCTGAGCGACATCGACATCTCGGGATGGAGGCTGGAATGCGACACGGCATGACAGGCAGGACGAACACAGCCCCGGCAAAAGCCCGTGACATCAACTACAGCGTGACATAAAAAAATGTCGCCCACAAACTCGAAAGTTCCAACACCCAGAGAAAGCGGCGACCCGATATCTTACGCCATGAAGCCCCGTTTGTCAAACGGGGTAAGGGGAAATAGCGATTTTGAATTTCTCATTCTTTGGAACTGCGAATTATGACAATTTCACATACATCAAATTGCAAAAACGCGGAAATGCACTACATTATGCCCAAATTTTGAATCTAGGAGCAAAGTGCTCGCATATCTTATTAGGAGAAAGGAATGTACGCAATCATCAAGACAAGTGGCAAGCAGTACAAAGTTGAGGTTGGCTCAGTTATCGAAGTCAACCGCATCAAGGCTGATGCCGATTCTACAGTTGAGTTGGAGGACAGTGTCCTGCTGGTCAGTGACGGAGACAAACTTACAGTTGGTTCACCAGTGGTGAAGGGCGCGAAAGTCGTCCTCAAGGTCATTGAGCATTTCCGCGGCAAGAAGTTGATCGCCTTCAAGATGAAGAGGCGCAAGAGGTACAGGCTGACCAAGGGCCATCGCCAGGAATTGACCAAGGTTGAAGTCAAGGAAATCATCCTTTGATTAAGTTTGACAAAATGCCCAATTTGAAGGGCGAAATTGACTCTTAGCATAAGCGGGCAGGTTTTTAATCTGCCCGCTTTTTTATTTTTAGGAAAGAGACTAATGCAAAACGCACTGGATATTCTACGCGAAAGGGGCTTCCTCTATCAGTTTACGGATGAGGAGGCAATGAGGAAAAGGCTGGGAGAAGGACCAGCTCGCTTCTACACTGGGTTTGACCCCACTGGCTCGAGCCTGCATATCGGGCACTTGCTTCCTGTCATGGCCATGCGCTGGCTGCAGAAATGTGGGCATCTGCCGATTGTGTTGGTAGGCGGCGACACTGCCATGATTGGTGACCCTTCCGGCAAGACCGAGGCGCGTCCAATCAGCACCATCGTGACCATAGACTACAATGTAAAATGCCTTCAGGCGCAATTGAGCCGTTTCCTGGACTTTGGCGAAGGAAAGGCCATCATGGTCAACAATGCGGACTGGCTGCGGGACAGAAACCTGATTGAGTTCCTGCGGGACATTGGCAGCCTGTTCAGCGTGCCAAGGATGCTCACTGCCGAATCCGTGAAGTTGCGTCTTGAAACAGGCCTTAGTTTTCTGGAATTCAGCTATCCTCTGCTTCAGGCATTTGACTTCATGCACCTGCACCAGCACTACAACTGCGAATTCGAGTTTGGCGGGCAGGACCAGTGGGGCAACATAATCGCGGGCGTGGAACTGGTAAGGCGCAAGCTGGGGGACGAGGTGCACGGCGCCACGTATCCGCTGTTGCTGAAGAGCGATGGCACCAAGTTCGGCAAGACGGCGGGCGGCGCTGTCTGGCTTGACGCTGAACGCACATCGCCATACGACTACTATCAGTTCTGGCGCAATTCCAATGACGAGGATGTACGCAAGCTGCTGGGCTTCTTCACCGCATTGCCGATGGACGAAGTGCGGCACCTCACCGAGGAGGGCTGCAACATCAATCGCGCCAAGGAAATCCTGGCATACGAGGCGACTGCGCTGGCACATGGCCATGATGTGGCAATCAAGGCATTCATGGCGGCTGGCAGAGAGTTTGGCTTTGCTGATCCTGAATTCAAGGTGGAGACTACAAGCCGCATCATCGAGAGCAAGGGCATTGACGTTAATGAGGACATTCCAACGCTGGAATTAACCGAGGCGGATCTTGGCGAGGGCATGGGGCTTTTGACGCTGTTCGTGAAGGCGGGGCTTGCCGCCTCCAATGGCGAGGCTCGCCGTCTTGTGCAGGGTGGCGGCTGCTACATCAACGATGAGAAGGTGTCCGACATAAAGAAGGTCATTACCAAGGACGATTTTGTTGCAGGGCCGCTGACATTGCGGGCCGGCAAGAAGAACCGCAAGCGCATCAAGTTGAACTAAAGGAGAAGGCGTCTGATGAAGATACATCCAAATGCAATTATAGCGCCAGGGGCAAAGATTGGCGCTGACGTTGAGATTGCGCCATTTGCCGTGATAGATGAGAACGTGACCATTTGCGATGGTTGCAAAATCGGGCCTCACGCTTATATCACTGGAAATACCACGCTTGGCAAGGGCACGCAGGTCCATGCTGGTGCTGTCATAGGCGATGCGCCCCAGGATTTGCATTATGGCGGCGAGCCAAGCTACGTCGATATTGGTGAGAACTGCGTCATCAGGGAATATGTCACAATTCATCGGGGCACCGAGGAAGGCAGCCACACTGTGGTTGGCAACAACGTGATGTTGATGGCGTTCTCGCATCTTGGTCACAATTGCCAGATTGGCGATGACGTGGTGGTGGCGAATGCATCTTTGCTGGCTGGCCGCGTTGAGGTGGGCAAGCACGCGTTCATCAGTGCCAATGTCATGGTGCACCAGTTTGTGCGTATTGGTCGCCTGGCGATGGTTGGCGGCGGAAACGGCATCACCCAGGACATACCGCCGTTCTGCCTGCTGCAGGACGATGCCATACAAGGCACCAACATAGTCGGTCTGCGCCGTTCTGGCATGGCGGAAAATTCCCGCAATGCGCTTCGCGAGGCAATCAAGCTGTTCTTTTGCTACGGCGATTCACGCCAGGACGCCATTGACAAGATTCAGGCCAGCGTGGAGCAGGTGCCGGAAGTCAAGGAATTCATTGATTTCGTGATGAGCACAAAGCGTGGCATTTGCCCAGGTCGCCTTCTGCATAAAGAGGATTGATTCTTATGAAAAAGCGTCGTTTTTCGCTGGTGGAGCTGGTTGTGGTCATCGTGATGCTGGCTGTGGTGGCGGCTATTTTGCTTCTTTGGCTCAGGTCAGCCGAAAAACGCCGCCAGGCACAACTTCTGGGTTGTATGGACAATATGAAGCAACTGAAAGTCGCATTGCAGATGTATGGGGACGACAACCGCTCATATCTGCCAGATGGCAACAATGCGACTGGACTTGCCACGCTGCTGCGGCTCGAATATGTGAAGGACTGCAAGGTGCTGATATGCCCAGGAACAAAAGATATGCCTGCGGATAATTGGCAGGCGTTTTTGGAAGGCGATGAACAGCATTGCAGTTACCTCTATAATGGAGGGCTGTATATGAACGACCTTACTCCCCAGAATGTCATTTTACGGGACAAGGCGGAAAACCACCGTAAAGTGCAGCAGACCATTATGGGCGACTTCACTGTCAAGCAGGAGAAGGATTGACAGTGACTGATGAGACGAAAGGACTGAAGGCGAACCTTCAGTCCCTTTTATTATTTGCATATTCTTGCACTTATAGTATATTTGCACGTCATAAAAACAATGGCAATTGCTATTTGCCATGAAATTAATCAACTATCATAATGGAAAGGAAGAATGGACGGCAAATATAAATTGGATTTTGTCAAGAGGCATCAGTTGCGGGAGCGCATAACAAGTTTGGGTGTCTCGTATCAGCAGGTGGCGGATTTTCTTAGGATTGGCAAGAGTACCCTGCAGAGGTGGATCAACGGCAGGATAACGAATTGCAGCACCGCATTATGGCCAAGGCTGAATGCGTTGTTAAGCGGCAAGTTGGATGCGGAACTTTGCCTTTCCGCCAGGGACGAGGCTGCGTCAAAGTACATTCAGCGAAGGCAGGACGTTTCGTTGGACGAGCTTGATGCCTTGCTGGAGCGGTTTTCACAGGCATATCGCCTTTGCTGCCAGCAGAATTGCCAGAGTGCTTTTCTGGAGAAAATGGAGCGAAGTTGCGAGGCTATTGCGTTGGAAGTACAATAAAAGCCAACATAGAGGATATTGTTAAGAGGAAGCAAAATGGCAGATGTGGCAAAGACTAAATGGGGCGGTTGGACGAAAGGCGAGTTGCAGATACATTTCATACACACGGGCGTGGCGGAGGCGATTCTGTTCATATTCCCTGATGGCACGACCATGCTGGACGACTGCGGCGACTACCCAGCCATAACGCGGTGGCAATATGCGGTGCCAGTGGTGCCAGGCCCGCATAGGCTGGCTGGAGACTGGGTGGCCAGGTATGCGCAAAGGGTGCTGCCGAAGGATACGCCGCGCAGGGAAGGGCGTCCTGTCATAGACTACATGTACATCAGCCACTATCATTGCGACCACTGCGGCACACCCCATTGGCAGTGCATCAAGGACGATGGGCACCGTCTGCCTGGCTGCAACCGCAGCGGCTTTGCGCTGGCGGCGGAAGAGCTGTCCTTCGACATTGCCATTGACAGGGACTGGCCTGGGGACAACGGGCGCGTATCCCACGAACTGGAGATGTACCACCAGCATGTGCACAGCATGTACAAGGCATTGCAGGAGCGGGATGGCCTGAAGAACGAGGCGTTTCGTCTGGGCGAGTTGAACCAGATCAGGATGCGCCGTGCGGCTGAAAGCTATCCTGACTTCAGCATACTGAACATCATCGCCAATGGCAGGATTCTTTGCAAGGATGGTTCCATCAAGGACATCTATGCCGAGGAGGCCAAGCTCAATAAGTTTGTGAATGAAAACGGAATGAGCACTGGCTTCATATTGAGGTATGGTGACTTCTCGTTCTACACGGGAGGCGACTTCGATGCAGAGCCGATAACTGGTCCTGATGGCGAGAAACTGAACATAGAGGACGCTTTGGCGGAGGAGTTGCCAAAGGTGAACGTGGCGAAAATCAACCACCACGGCTTTAGGAACATGACGGACAAGCTGGTGGCGGCGCTGGCGGCGCGTGTATGGGTAGTGAACGTATCCAATACAAGGGAGGTGTCAGAAGACACATTGATGCGCATTTGCAATCGCAGCAACTATGCAGGACCGCGCACCTTGTTCCCATGCGTGTTTGCTGATTCGCGCGTCGTCCAGGCGCAGGGCAAGGATTATCTTAAGGACATTGCGCCAGAGACATTTGGCAAGGGCTGCCATGTCATCATCACAGTTCCGCCAGGCGGCAAAAACTACAGTGTGTGCTGCCTGGATGCCAGCGACGAGAAAATGAACATCAAAGGGCAGTATCAATTCCTTTCATGAAATACGGAAAGATAGTCCAGGCAAGGTTTTTGAGACGGCCCCACCGCTTTGTGGCGTATGTGGAGCTGGAGGGCAGGGAACTGCTGGTGCACGTGAAGAACACGGGGCGTTGCCGTGAACTGCTGCAGCTAGGCGCGAAGGTGTATTTGGCCGCCTCGGAAAATCCTGCCAGGAAAACGCCGTATGACCTGGTAACGGTGGAGAAGAAACGGCCGGGAAAAGCGCCTTTGCTGGTGAACATGGATGCCCAGGCACCCAACGAGGTGGCGGCGGAATGGTTGCCTGAAAGCGGGTTGTTTTCCCCAAATGCCATCTTTCGCAGGGAGGCAAGCTGGCGCAACTCCCGCTTTGACTTTTTCATACAGGACGGCGACCGCAAGGCATTTCTGGAAGTCAAGGGCGTTACATTGGAATACGACGGGCACGCCAGTTTCCCTGATGCGCCTACCGAGCGCGGCATAAAGCATCTGCATGAGCTTATCGACTGCCAGGCTGAAGGCTATGAGGCATACGTGCTGTTTGTGGTGCAGATGAAGGAGATGCTGGATTTCGGCCCCAGCGTGGAGCATCATCCTGACTTTGCCATGGCGCTGAAAAAGGCCGCTGCCGCAAAAGTGAGGATTCTGGCGATGGACTGCATCGTGACGCCAGACACAGTCACAATTGACGCGCCAGTGCCAATTATACTGTAAACATAAACGGTCATTTATCCTGTGTTTACATACGTATGGGATATCAATGTGAGCGCCGAAGCGGCGCTCACTCAGGTTGGCCAACCTGTATGGCATTCCATCAGGCAAAAATATGCAGGTTGCTCAACCTGAGTGTGCGCCGCTTCGGCGCACACATGGACGCACCAGGCGTATGGAGAAACCTAAACATGCCTTGTTAAGTTTGATTTATTCATTTGGAATATCGGCTTGCCGCTGTATATTAACCGACAAATTGCGAGAGTGGCGGAATTGGCAGACGCGCAGGATTTAGGTTCCTGTACCGAAAGGTGTGTGGGTTCGACTCCCATCTCTTGCACCATTTTCTATTTGCAATTGGCAAGAGGCGTTTCATGCTGTTTTTCCTCTACGATATACTGTTTCCTCTTCTGTTTCTGCTTTATTTGCCTTTTTATCTGGTTCATATATTCCGTCGAGGCGGTCTCACCAGGGAATACTGGCAGCGTTTCGGCTTCTTCGGCAAGGACATTCGGCAGCACCTGGCGTCGCTTGACAGCAAGGTCTGGGTCCACGCGGTCAGCGTGGGCGAATCGGTGGCGGCAGTCACGTTCATACGCGCCTGGCAGAAGGCGCATCCAAAAGACAATGTGGTGTTCTCCTGTGGAACCAGCACTGCATTTGAGACCATGCGCAAGAAAGCGCTGCCAGGCGTCACACTTATCTACTGTCCATTTGACTTTTTCTGGGCGGTGCGCACTGCGCTCAAGGTGGTTGCGCCTCATACCCTGGTCATATTCGAGGTGGAGATATGGCCGAATCTTATACGCATGGCAAATAAGCGCGGCATAAAGGTGTGCCTGGTGAATGGGCGCATGTCGGACAAGTCAAGCGCGGGCTATGCCAAGTGGTCCTGCGTATTCAGGCCAATATTCAATTCATTTTCCACCCTGTGCGTGCAGACTGAAGAGGACGCCAAGCGCATTGAACGTGTGACTGGCTCATCGGAGCGCATTGCGGTGTGCGGCACCATGAAGTTCGACCAGGTTCCCGATGTGGGCACTGCCGATGTGACATCAGTGCTGGACAGCGCATTCGGCACTGGACAGCGCATCACCTTCGTGGTGGGCAGCACACATCCTGGCGAAGAGGAACTTATATGCCAGGCGGTGGCGGACATACGCAAGGCGCATCCAGAATTGAAAATGGTTCTGGTGCCCAGGCATTGCGAACGCGCCAATGAAGTGGCCGCCGTTGTGGAAAAGCATGGACTTTCTTGCAGAATGCTCAAGGGCGAGGATGCCGCCAAGGCAGGGCAGGTGGATGTCCTTTTGGTAAATACCACTGGCGAATTGATGAACTATTATGGTGCGGCTGATGTGGCATACGTGGGCAAGAGCCTGGCAGGCCAGACTGGCGGGCACAATATCATAGAACCCGCAATTTTTGGCAAGGCAATCATACATGGCTCCCACATGGAGAATTTCCGCGCGGTGGCCGAGCTTTTCAAGGAGGCAAACGCCTCCGTCGAAGTCGTTCAGGAATGCGATTTCGCGCCTGCGCTGCGCCGCCTTCTGGAAAATCAGCAGGAACGTGAGACCCTGGGGCACAATGCGCGAGGTCTGGTGGACAAGTACCGAGGCGCAATCGAACGCACAATCAAGGCCATTGACAGCGCAGTCTAAAATAATGAACTATGAATTCGCGCCAGTGGCAGTGGTGAAAAGCTGCTTCAAGACCAAATTCGGCATTCCAAGGCAGCCTGGCCTGGT
>JAFZZD010000658.1 GCA_017615955.1 Victivallales bacterium | reverse complement strand
TCTGGTGCGTGCTGGCCCGCCAGGCGTCGTTCATGCCGACCTTCCAGGCCGCTGGAATCCAGCGGGAGGCGCTGGTGGCTGAGTGCGAGGCTTTCGCGAAGCAGCACATCGAGAGGATTTGCCCGACGAAGCCGAAGCGTTTCTGGAAGCAGTTCCACGCCAAATTCGACAAGCATAAGATAGTGCTTCCCCGCCCGAAGAAATTCGCTGGCGTGGCGGACGAGAATTTCCGTTTGGTGGCCTATCCGCAGGCCAAGACCTACAAGCGTCTCCACTCCTCCCTGGTGGATGATCCTGATTCTATCACTAGAAAGGCAATCCTTTCACTCGGCCCCAAGGATTCGGAGAATCACCACGGCATCGGCAAGATGATTCAGGCCACTCCGACCATCAAGGTGCCGAATCTGAAATTCGCGCTTGGTAACATCGGTTCGCCCCGATACATCCATCCAGGCACGCGATGGGAGATCAACACGGTTCTGGGAAAGGTGCACCAGGACGAGAAATACCATTGGTATAAACTCAAGGGAAAGATCGACCTCCAATCCAGTTCCTATTTCTGGGGCCATGCCTGGGCTATTCAGTTCGTGACCGACTCCCTCTATCTCCTGACGGACGGCATTGCGGACAACAATGTCTGGGAGGCCTGGTTCTCCGCCAAGTTCACTGGCCCTGCGTATGTGCCAGGCTCCACAAAGGAGAACGCCATCTGGACGGACATGGTGGCCTTCGTGCGCCCAGGCGCACCAGGCGTCAGCACAGAGGACGACGAGTTGCTGTCCTCGCTGGACAAGCCGTCCGTAAAGCCATCGGAGTTCGCATCGGTTCCGAATGAGGCCATCCGCTTCTACGATTTCCGTGCGGCGCGTCCCATCCGCGAATATCGTTCCACGGTGGTGGAGGACAGGGAATCGCCGACGGGCAAGGCCCTGCGCACTCTCGGTGGCGAAAATTGCAGGCATGGCTTCTCGGACATGCAGTTCTCCGTCAGCGGAGCGGCGGGAGAAGTAACAATGCCCATTCGGGGAATAGAGGACAATTTTGAGAACTACCACTGGTTCCGCATGCCGAAGGCGGTGCAGATCACGCGGGACTCCTTCTTTCAGGGCTTCAACGGCGCGGTGCAGTTCCACCCGAAGGACCTTTACCAGGCGAATGGCGGCGCCGAGGCGAACACCTGGGAGGTCTGGTTCTCGGCAAAGTTCACTGGTCCTGCCTACAATCCCGCCTCCGTTCAGCAGGACGCGGTCTGGCTCGACCAGCTAGTCTTTGTGAAACCAGGAAAGATGAAATAGCGTTGTTTCGGTGTATAGTATGTCTTCCATCGCACCACACCGAAAACTATTTCAACCATGCAATAAATAGTTGATGAACATGACGCAGATTCCACCATGCCATGCCTCCTTTGCGCCCATTGACGAATTGTACGATCCGCCATTTCGGTGCAAGCCAATTCTACCTAAAGCATATCTGATTCAGGAAAAACTCCATCCCCGCTTCTACCGCCGAAACCACATGTTCTATGCCGCGCCCTCCATTGGACGCTCCACAGGAGGACGCCTTTTCGCGACGTGGTATTCTGGCGGAGCCATGGAGCCTTCCCTCGAAGCATTCTCCATTGTCGCCGTCAGCGATGACCAGGGACTCCGCTGGAAGGAGATCATGGTCGCCGTCGGCAATCCGAAGACCCGCACGCAATTGCTGGACATGCAGTGCTTCACCGACCCTTCTGGTCGCTTCTGGCTTTGCTGGCATTTTCGCAATTGGAGCATTCCCAAGGACAAGCCAAAGCATTTTGAATGCTGGGCGATGACCTGCGACAATGCGGATGACGATGCGCCTCGCTTCTCTGAGCCAATCTATATCGGGGACGGCTTCATGCGAAACCAACCCACTTTCCTGAAGAACGGAAACTGGCTCCTGCCCGCCTACAATCTCTGCCAGGATCGATACCAGTTCCTCCTCTCCCGCGACCACGGAAAAACTTTCGAGCCCAAATACGGATGCAAGAAATTCCCGACGTTTTTCGACGAGCAGATGTACATGGAACGGGAGGATGGCTCCCTGCTGATGATTGCCCGCGCCCTGAAGGGCTACCTCGTGGAAAGCGTCTCAAAGGATGGCGGGGAAACCTGGTCTGAGGTCACGCAGACTGCCATCGAGCATCCCCATACCCGCCCATTCATCAGGCGTCTCCCTTCCGGTCAAGTCCTGCTCATCAACAACGAGCACAAAAAGGCGCGCATCAATCTGAAAGTCTATCTTTCGGAGGACGATGCGCATACGTGGAAGCACACCATGATGCTGGACTCAAGGCAGACCTCTTACCCAGACGCGGTGTTTGGCGACCATGGGGAAATCTACATCATCCACGATCATGGACGCGAATCCTTCAAGGAGATCCTTGTCTCACGTATCACGGAGGAAGACATCATGGCGGGCGAGATTGTCTCGCATGACTCCTACGCCAACCACATCATCGCCAAGGGACCGTCCGTCCCAGAACTCGGCGAAGAGTTCCAGGCGGCATCCCGTGCCGAGTTCGAGAAATTCCTCAAGGAAATCGGAGAAGTCAAGTAGGTAGTTGCCATCAATAAACAAAGCATCCAATGAAGGTTTTCGACATCAGGGATTTCGGTGCCGTCCCAGACGGAACATTGCAGACTTCCGCCATCCAGGCGGCAATTGACCAATGCGCCGACGCAGGCGGAACGGTGGTGGTTCCGCCAGGGACTTTCGTCTCAGGACGGCTCAACCTCGTCAGCAACATGACGCTGAAACTGGAAGACGGTGCCGTGCTGGCTGGTTCCCTGGACTGGCGTGACTATTCTCTCGTGCCAGACGATGACGGGGTATGGAAGGGTTTCAAGCACCGCACCTCTTTTCTGCGTGGGGTTGACCTGGAAAATGTGTGCATCGAGGGGCCTGGCGTCATTGACGGGCGGGATTGCAGAAATCCTGGCGGCGAAGAGGGCTTCCGAGGCCCCCACGCCACCTATTTCCTCAATTGCAGAAATCTCCTTCTGAAGGGATATGTCATCCGCAATTCCGCCAATTGGGCGCACTGTGTGGAAAAGACCTCTGGAGTCCGCTTGGAGAATGTTTCCGTGGAGGCTGGACATGACGGCTGCCATCTGCGCGGATGCGCGGATGTGGTCATTGACCATTGCAGTTTTCACACGGGAGATGACTGCATCGCGGGATTCGACAACACGAACATGAGGGTACTGAACACCACGCTTAACAGTTCCTGCTCTGCATTCCGTTTTGGCGGGCGGAATCTGCTGGTGGAGAACTGCCGATTCTATGGACCAGGAAAATACATCCATCGGATTTCCAAACGAACCAACATGCTTTGCGCTTTCACCTATTTTTCCGTGAAACGAGACAAGCCGATTGTCTCTGGCGACTGGATGATTCGAAATTGCATCATGGACAACGTGGATAGACTGTGCAGTCTGGTTGTTAGCGACCATGCTTGGCAGACAGGAGCCCCCCTGGAGAATGTCATCTTCGAGCAATGCACCGTCACGAACATTCGGGAATCCGCTTGGGGTGACTCAAATGAGAATCCTTCGTTGATGCTGGTCTTCCGACACTGCCAGGCTTCATTCGCGAAAGGACGGAATACGCCGTTCCTGCGTCTTAGGAATTTCCGCAGTTGCTGCCTGGAGGATGTCTCGGTGACGGGACTGCAAGGAGCGAATCTCCTGGAATGCGATGACTCTGGAACGCTCTGTCTGCAAAACGTTTTCTGTGATGGCGTCTGCGCCACCGCTCCACTGGGAACTGAAAATTCCCCGCATTTCTGAAGCAAGAGGTAAATTTACATTTCACAACAGCAATGGCACGCAAAGTAGGAAAAGTCAGCATATTCACGATTGCAGCTGAACTTGGCATATCAGCCGCAACAGTATCACGAGTCCTCAATAACCGAACTGGGGTTGGGGAGGCCACGCGTTGTGCTGTGCTGGGTCTGGCGAAAAAATACAATTTTCGTCTCAACTATCCCCAGCAGCACCAGCCCATCATTGCCACTGTCATTTCAAGCGAAAGCAGAATTTCGAATTACCAGAGCAAGATCCTGGCGGGAATATTCAACTACTTTGCCAATCATCCGTATAGAGTAAACACGATTGTCGCCAATCCAGCTCAGCCTGCTCCCTCCATCCTGGAGACAGTGCGCGAGCAACAGTGTTCAGGTGTCATCATCGTCCAGCCAAATCACTTTGCCAGTCATCTGCCTGGACTGGCCGCCAGCGGATTGCCCATCATGGAGATCGATGACCGTTCGGAGTTGCCTGGAATCGGTTTCATCGACAACGATTCCTATTCGGGCTCCGTCGAATTGACCGAGCACCTGCTCTCCTTGGGGCACAGAAAGATAGCGTTCTTAATGCGATGGTCAAGTGACCTCAATCACATCCAGCGTCTCAACGGCTATCGCGACACCTTGCTTCGCAATGGCGTGAAGCCACTCGAAGAATGGGTTGTGACCTACGATGAAATCGTCCAGGGAAGCCTCTCTAATGTCGCCCGAATCATGTTCGACATCCAGCGACGGCAGGCACCAGATGTCACGGCGATAGTCGGAGTCAACGATGAACTCGCCATCGCCGTCATGCACGAGGCACTCAAACGTGGCATACGCATTCCCGAACAACTTTCGATAGCGGGATTTGACGACCATCCATTCTGCGAATTTGTCACACCTGAGTTGACCACTGTCGAGCATCCAACCTTCGAGGCTGGATTTCAGGCAGCCCAGGCGATAGCCGAATACATTTTCAGTTGCGGAACCACTCCCTTGCCTCGCAAAGTTCTACCCACCCATCTCGTGGTCAGGGCTTCCACAGCGTGTTTTCGTTAGGAATGCATTACAATTTCAAATCGTTTTTTTGAAAAGAGAGACTAAACTGTTAAATTCCCTTAACAATTTCGTGCTGAATGTAGTATAGCTGAAGGTTATTGTTCAAAGGAAACAATTTATGAAGCCAAAATTGCCTGTAATGGCGGTGCTTGACACCGATACCTATAACGAAATCGATGACCAATTCGCGCTGGCGTATGCATTGCTTGCCAGGGATGCAGTTGATTTGCAGGCTGTGATTGCCGCTCCTTTCAGCAATGACCGTGCCGCTACTCCGAGTGAGGGAATGCAAAAAAGCTATGAGGAGATTTGCCGCATCCTTGCGCTTTTTGGAAAAGAGCCTGAGGGCTTTGCTTGGAAGGGCTCGACCTCCTATCTGCCAGCTCGCCACGCTCCTGTTGAATCGAAAGGTGCAGGGCGCATCATAGAGCTTGCGCATACCGCCCGCACCAGAGGATGCAAACTATATGTGCTTGCCATTGCCGCAATAAGCAACGTAGCCTCCGCGCTGCTTATGGCTCCTGATATCGCGCAGGACATTGTAATCGTCTGGCTTGGAGGAAATGACTTGCATTACCCAGAGACAAGCGAATTCAATCTGCGGCAGGACGTGTTTGCCGCACAGGTAATCTTTGATACCAATGTCCCACTGGTGTGGCTGCCTTGCTGCAATGTGGTGTCCATACTGGGCATCACCCTGGATGAGCTTCGCCCCAGTCTCGCACCAGCAGGAAAACTTGGTGATTTTCTCTATTCGCGCAGCGAGGAGCTCATCACCAAACGCAAAATAAGCAGCAAGGTCATCTGGGACATCTCGACTGTGGCCTGGTTCAGCGTCCCAAATGCCTTCAGGAGCAAGGTTATACCCTCTCCTGTGCTTAACGATGACAGGAGCTGGGGCACGGCACCAGACCGCCATGGCATAACTGCAGTCATGTCGCTTGACCGCGAGGCGGTGTTTGCGGATCTCTTCAAAAAACTGGCGACTTTCCAATCAGCGGCACAGCCTTGCTGAAACACAGGAGGAACAGCTCATGAAGGTCATAAACTTCGGTTCGTTGAACATAGATTATGTCTATCGTGTGCATGATTTTGCCCGACCAGGTGAAACAATATCCGCCTTGAGCTTTTCGCGTTTTGCTGGCGGCAAGGGCCTGAACCAATCCATTGCGCTGGCTCGTGCTGGAGCGCAGACGCTTCACGCAGGAGTGATTGGAAAAGATGGCATATTCCTGCTGGATACGTTGCGTGAAAGTGGCGTAGATTGTTCCTCTGTCATGGTTGATGAGCATTCGCCCAGCGGACATGCGGTGATACAGGTTGCCGATTCAGGTGAAAATGAGATAGTCCTGTTTCCAGGAACCAATCATAACATTACGCATGATGCCATAGAGCAGACACTTTCGTGCGTCGATGCAGGCGATATTCTGCTTCTGCAAAACGAAATATCCGCCATTCCCGAAATCATGCGTGAAGCGGCGAAACGGGAAATGAGGATTTTCTTCAATCCTGCGCCAATGACCGCTGCTGTCCTGGATTACCCGCTGGAATTGGCGGATACGCTGATTGTCAATGAAACCGAATGGGATGCATTGAAAGCCCATCGTTTTTCCGACGGAATAAATGTTCTTAGGACAATGGGCGCAAAAGGCGCTGTTTACAACGACTCAATACGGGTGCCTGCCAAACGGGTTGACAAAGTGGTGGATACCACTGCCGCAGGCGACACGTTTATCGGTTATTTCATAGCGGAGCTGCTGCGAAATCAGAGCATTGAGACTGCGATGGAAATGGCCTCGTTGGCATCAGGATGGTGTATTCAACGGGCTGGTGCAGCTGCTTCGATTCCGTGGCGACAGGAACTGCGAGAATATCAAAAGAGGTAATTTCAAAACTAAACCAAAAAGGAATTGAATCATGTCCATCATTAATCTTGCTGGCACTTGGAGTCTGACATGTGACAAAGAGGGTTTTCACCCCATTCCTGCGCAAATACCTGGTGAAAACTGTTCTGCGTTGCTGGATGCGGGACTTGCGACAGACCCATACATCGGCTTCAATGAGAATGACATTCAGTGGGTACGGGAATATGACTGGACCTGGAGCCGTCATTTTGCCGTGGACGCGGAGTTTCTGGCGCAGAAGCGCATCTGGCTGAACATAGATTCACTGGACACTGTGGGCGAGGTGCGAATCAATGGCAAGCTTGCCGCAAGCAGCAGGAATATGTTCTGTCGCCTGCGTCAGGACGTGAAGGAATATCTGCATGAGGGAGACAATGTAATTGATGTACTGGTAACCGCAGTGGAGAAATATTCCACCGCCGAAGAGGAGAAGCTAAGCTTCAAAATTGGCAGCAAACTCAGTTATTGGCGGAAGATGCCGAATAACAACCTGGTGCGCAAAATCCAGTGCCAGGGCGGCTGGGACTGGGGACCATGCATACCCGTCAGCGGAATGTACGGCAATGTCTGCCTGGAAGGCTCCAATGGCATTCGAATCGAGCATGTCTATACAGAGCAGGTTCATTCGCCAGGCAAGTGTGTTTTGAAGGTCATGACTGAGATTGCTTCCTCATTCGATGGCTCCCAGAATGTTAGTTTCCGCTTTGACGGCAATGAAAGGACCGAGGCTGCGGAATTGCACAAGGGACTCAATTTCGTTGAAACCACTTTCACCATAGATAATCCCAAACTGTGGTATCCAGTGGGCTATGGCGCACAGCCCCTCTATGATCTTTCCGTGGAGGCTGATGCCTGCTCGGTCAAAAAGAAGATTGGTCTGCGGGACCTTAAGACCATCAGCCATCCAGACGAGCATGGAATATGCCTGTATTTCCAGGTGAATGGTATTCCGATATTCGCCAAGGGAGCTGACTGGATTCCGATGGATGCGCGTCCTCAAAACTATACCCGCGAACGCTACGAGAAGCTGCTTTCGGATGTGGTCAAGGCTAATATGAACACCCTGCGCGTGTGGGGCGGCGGCCTTTATGAAAACGAGGCCTTCTACGAAATCTGCGACGAAAAGGGAATACTCCTCTGGCATGACTGCATGTTTGCTTGCGCCCATTATCCCTCCACGCCAGACTTCCTGCAATTGGTCGGTGACGAACTCAACTACCAGATTAAGCGTCTTCGCGACCATGCCTGCATTGCGCTTTGGTGCGGTGACAATGAATGCGGAGGTTTTCTGAACCATGTTACGGAGAAGGATCTGCCATGGGTGCTGAACTACGACCGCTTCAACCAGGCCGTCGGCAAGGCTGTGAAAGCCGCTGACGATACCAGGGCATTCTGGCGCACAAGTCCCTGCAACAGCCTGGATGATGCCAGCGGATGGGACGATGACTCCAAGGGGGACATGCACTACTGGAAGGTCTGGCATAGCGGGGCACCGTTTGAAGCGTATTATGATGTCATACCGCGCTTCTGCTCCGAGTTCGGCTTCCAGTCATTCCCGTCCCAGAACACGGTGGACTTCTACACCCAGGGAAAGCAGCGCAATGTGACGTCTCCGCTGATGGAGCATCATCAGCGCAACAGCGGCGGCAACTCCAAGATCGTGGAGATGTTCACCCGCTATTTCAGGCTGCCAGCGACCTTTGAGGATTTCATCTACCTCAGCCAGGTGCAGCAGGCGGTGGCAATCAAGAGCGGCGTGGAATACTGGCGCACGCTGAAGCCTGTCTGCATGGGCACAATCTACTGGCAGCTGAATGACAACTGGCCCGTCGCATCCTGGGCAAGCCTGGACTACTTTGGCAACTGGAAGCAGCTGCATTATCATGCCAAGTGCTTCTATGCGCCAGTCATTGCGACAGCAATCCGCAAGACTCCTGAAACCGTCGAGCTTCGCATGGCCAGCGATTTGGGGCATGCCATCAAAGGCGAGCTGACACTTTCAGTGTACAAGGTAACAGGTGAGCTTCGCTCACAAAGAACAATCGCCATTGAGCTTGCCGCGTATGCCTCTACTACTCTTGAGAGCATTCCTGTTGCGGAACTTTCCGATACGCCAGCTGAGGATTTCCTGTATCTGGAATATCGCGGGGAAAATGACGGCATCCATTGCGTCAATGAATGTTTCCTGGCGAAATACAAGGAATATCAACTGCCAGAGCCGAATATTCGCTCCAGCATTTGCCGCGATGAAAACGGGATTTTGCACCTGACGCTTTCCACGGACAAGCCTGCATTCTATGTCTTTGCGGAATTCAAGGGCATTGCCGCCGTCTTCTCTGACAACAGCTTCACTCTTCTGCCAGGACATCCCCGTGACCTGACATTCCAGGCGGATGCCAGCATTTCCTTGGAAAGCCTTGAAAATGCACTGGTGATACGCCACTTGCGCGGCTCCTACTCCGAATA
>JAFZZD010000657.1 GCA_017615955.1 Victivallales bacterium | reverse complement strand
TGAAACACACGGCGTAAACACATCCGTCCGCTCCGCACACAACCGCCTGGCGCAACGCCTCTGGCTTGCCGCACTGTATTTCGCATTGCGGCTGTTCCTGGCACCAGGCGGCAGTCTCGCTGGCGCCAATACCAACACGCACCGCGCAGGCAATGTCAAAAAGCACATCGCCCTTCTCATACATACGCGGAAAGCCACGCTCAAAGCAAGTGCCCGCGCAGATTTCCTCCGCATAGTTCTGACCGCCACTGCGCTCGGTGAGGGCGGCTGCAGGTTTCTTGATGGCAATCTGGGGACGGTCGGGACGGTTCAGCAAGAGCGTGCCATTGAAACAGCGTACAGCCAGCTTGCCGTCCATGTTCAGCCATTGCCCGCAGGCCAGCGTTTCCCGAACCATAGTCGGTACCTGAAGTGTCTGCGGCGGCATAGCCTCGCACTCCAATGTGCGGCACTGCCCATTGTAGATGTCGTTCAGTATATTCAATCCAAAGCCCTTGACTGTCATGAAATAAAACCTGTTCAGCGAAATGGCCCGTTGCAATACCACGACAGTGGCATCGTCAGGCAAGGCTGCAAACGCCAGCTGCGTCTTTGCCACTATGTCGTCCAGCTCTCCCTCGGCACCTGGCTCCATCTGCTGTGACGTGAAGCTGCCCGATGTCAGGAAGCCGCCAGGAAATTTCTCCTTTGTGGCGACTGTCGATACTATGTTGCAGTATGGACCCATTCCCAGGATCTGCCCGCTCATGTTGTAGCGCCATTCCGCCATGTTGGAGGCATTGGCGGGCAGGCACAGCCCCATTGGCGGCTCTGCCGCAATCCAGGTCCAGGAGGCTATGCGCCTGGCGCCACGTGCCAGGAACGAGCCATGGTAGTCGTCAAACCAGTCAGTTATAGGCTTGGACGGCTCCTTGATGGGACTTGCCGCAAAGTCCTTGAAGCGGCGGCGCCAGCATGCCGCCATGGAGAGCGTGGCGGCCTTGTCCCCTTCCAGACGCGTGTAGTAGAGCGGCGATATCGCCTCCAGTGTGCGTAGGCGATTGCCCAGGAAGGAGCCATCAGCATTGCAGTTCTGCTCCAGAGCCACTGTCTTGAGCCAGCCTTCCTCGAATGCCTCCGTGTCAGTGTCGCCAAGCAGATCCCTTGCCAGCAGCCATACCATTATGGAGTAGTCCTGGCAGTAGCAATAGCGCACACGAGTGTCGCCGCCTATGCGCAGCAGCCTGCCATCAGGGAAAACACAGGTCTTGGCAAAGTCCCAGACCTCCTTCGCATGCAGATAAAGAGCCTCGGGCAACTTCCAGCCGTAGTGCTTGCCTGAAAAATGCAGCATCGCCAGATTGGAAAGAGTGATGTTGATGTAGCCCACGTTCATGTAGCGATGATGATTGCACGCACAGGAAGCAAACAGGTTCGCGCCCACATGCCACTCTTTAAGCGGCTTGCCGAAATATAACTCCTCCGATTCCGCGTCCTGCGGCATGGAACAGGCGTTCAATAGGAATCTCGTGCCCTTTTCCTGGTATTCTGCTGCCCGTGGTGAATCAGGATAGCGCAGAGCGGTCCTCCAAAGCACAGCACCATTCCACATATTGCTTTCAGGCTTGTTGTTGGAAGTGAGTCCAGCAACCACTGGATATTCGTCCAGCAACCAATCGCACTCGGAAATGAGCAGTCTGCGGTATTTGTCCTTGTCCTCCTGTGTGAGATAAGGTTCCAGGTTTTCATAAGAATGTGCCATCCGCTCCAGGCACAGGTTCGAAATCCAGGAATGTCCCCATTTCTCGCCATCGGCGCAGCTGCCATTGCCTGAAATGTGCCCGTTCAGCGTAAAGCGCAAAAGCGCCAGCGCCTTTGCCATGGTCTCATCCTGGGACAGCCCCACACGCGAGAAGTCCGTATCAGGATTTACGGCAAGTTCAGCAAATGCGCCCAGCGCCGTGTTGTTGGTCTGCTGCGCCCAGTGCCCCTTGTTGCCAGGCCCGTATGAGCAGCAGCTCCTGTCCTGCGGCAACGGATGCAGGTGTCTTTGCGTAGATTTGATCCAGTTCTCCAGAAATGGCAGATAGTCTTTGCTTGTAATCATGGTGTTTCTAAAATGCCTAACGTTAAACATCTAAATCAACATCGGCTATTATAGCAAAAACAAGTCCACTTTCAAGCTGATGAGTTAAGCAGACAACTTCCCCGCCAAAAGTCTTTCCGCGCGGCCAGGGGCCGCGCGTCAGGACGCGGGAAT
>JAFZZD010000656.1 GCA_017615955.1 Victivallales bacterium | reverse complement strand
GATGATGGTGCAGTCAAGATTCACGATGCGCCAGCCTTTGAATATGTTAGAGTCAAGCACAGTTCGCAACAGGTCTGCACTGTTGGCGTCTTTATAGGCAGGATCCGTATCAGGAAACCAGGTGCCGATGTCGTCTGCCGCAAGGGCACCTAGTATTGCATCGATAATGGCATGGAGCAGCACATCCGCATCGGAATGGCCTTGAAGACCAAATTGCGATGGAATGGAGACTCCGCCGATGACGAGAGGTCTGCCCTCGACTGTGCGGTGCAAATCAAAGCCCTGGCCAATTCTAAATGACATAATCAAGGCTGCAACTGCGGTGCGTCGCTTATGGCGTCTATAATCTTCTTTGCGGCGTCATTTGCCGCAAGTCTAAGGGCATGCTGAAGTGGAACATTGCGGTCGTGCATCTTTGGCAAGTCGCCGATGCCGTTGACAATGCCTGATACAGGAGATTTGCCTTCCTGGAGTTTTAGCGAGTACTTCACCTTGATGGTTATGCGGTACAGAACAGTCTGGTATGCATCGCTGTCACTATCCCTGCTGTACTTGTCCCTGATTTCCGCTCTTGCCACGTTGCTGTTCTCCAGGCTGGTGATTTTCAAATCCAGTGGATACAGAGGTTTGCTGCTGGCCTTGCGCGTATGGGAAAGATGCTCCGCAAGAGCGGAATGAAGCATAGAACTCAATTGCGGCTCCACTGTCTCATTGTGTATATCCGCAATACTGACCATGGCAAGATTCCTGTTATGCCCCGTCAAATGATAACAAGAACTGCAAAATACAACTATGAAAACGAATAAAATCGCTATATTTTTATTTAGTTTGCTCATTAGGTTTGTTCTCCCCTTTCTTGAAGGCAGGATGTTCGTCCAGCAGTCGCTTGGCTTCCCATGCAGGAGCGGAACCCTGGAACTGGAGGATTAGTTCATTGATGTAGCGTTTAGCGGCCTCAGGCCTATAGTGGCTTCTCCTCAAGTAGAAATTAGCCATGTCAAGCATACGTTGCGCCTCTCTTTCCCTGGCTTCCTCAATCAGTGCCTGCACTTCTTCCCTCCTGGGGTAGTTGGGATTTTGCTCCAGGATGATTTTGGCGTGTCTTTCAGCGGCTCTGAGGCGGCTGCCGTCTCCATCGCTTTTTCTTGAAAGATCCATCAGGAGCTGTGCCATTTCCAGGCGGGCATCCTGGTTTTGCGGGTAGATGCGGAGCAAATCGGCGTAAGTATTTATGGCCTCCTCGACCTTGCCGATTTCAACCTGAAGTTTTGCCATATTGGTCCTGTCTTTTGGTGAATCGTTGTTTGCCGGTGTTTCAATTATGATGAGCTTGTAGATTGCAATTGCTGTTTCCTTGTCTCTTATTCCGAGGAAAGTGCCGTTTCCATCAACGAAAGCCTGAGCCAGTTCACGGAGCTGTGGAACAACCTCGTCGTATGAAAGATACAGAGGATATTGCTGGAGTGTGTTTTTATAGCATTCGTATGCATCATGTACTTTTCCTGCGCGCTTCCAGCAAAGTGCCTCACGCAGGAAGATTGCGGCCTGAATATCCCGTTCGCCGATTTTCTCCGCCAGTTTATGGTATTTCTTGGCCGCCGCCTTGAAATCTTTCTCCACCTCGGCTTGCTGCGCCTGAATAAGATCTGTGCGCCTGGAATCGAATATGACCTCGCCAATGTCCTCGTTCTTGATCTTATCGGCAAACACCGCCGTTGATAGCAGTGCAAACAACAAAACTAATGCATGTTTCATAAAATCACCTGATATTTGCATGATTTCTGCCAGCCTGGCCGGCTACAGCAGTTTTTCCGCAGAGACATAACAGCCAGGAAAGGCAGCCTCCAATTCCAGTTGCGCCTCGCGGTCGTTCTCATAACTATGAACCAGAGACTTGAATTCCTCCATTGGCACATGAAGGGAATTGACAAACTTGCCATCCTCCAGGTCATAGATAAGGAATGCCAGTATCTCGTCCGTGCAGTGGGAGTAGTCCAGAAGCAGCCGGTGCCTGCTTTGCATCAGCTGCGGTTCCTCAACAGTCCTGAACAACTGCAGCTTTGCGAATTCAAGGAGCCTGTCATCGAAGCCCATGCGCCTGATTGCAATCTTCTCAATGAAGTCAGCCCTGCTGAAAGTTATGCGGACCGTTGGACGCGGCAGATTTGCCTTGGCGAAAATCTCGGTCGCCAGCTCGTCCATTTTCAATTCAATCTCCTCAACTGGCGTTTCATCATCCCGTGGCAATTCAAACAGGATGAACGGCGGATTCACATCCTTGTATGTCAGGTCGCAAGGCACGGCCACTTTTCTGCCGCAGCCTGGGCAGATCCCGCTGTTCAGGCTGCCGCTGAAGAGTTCCTTCAGGCGCACAGTGTCGCCTGCGTCAATCAGATTGGTGACTGAAATTGCAACGGTTTTGCCGCAATCAGGGCATTTGACTTTCACTGTCTCTGGCATTGCTGTTCAATCTAGGCCTGTGGGTTTTCGTCAAAATCCTCGTCTGGCGGCAGTTCATCGTCCTCTACAGGCTGCTGCACGCTTGCCTGCTTGCTGATCTTCTCGCGGATGAGAGCCTCTATCTTGGAGGCGAGCGCCTCATCCTGGGCGATGATCTTCTTGGTCTGCTCACGGCCCTGGCCCACCTGCTGTTCGCCAAATGAGAACCAGGAACCACGCTTCTCGAGGATCTTCATGTCCAGCGCCACATCCAGCAGCGAGCCTGCGCGGGATATGCCTTCATCGTACATGATGTCAAACTCGCATTCCATGAAAGGCGGTGCCAGTTTGTTCTTCACTACTTTGACCTTCACGCGGCTGCCCTGGGCCTGCCCATCAGGCGCCTTGATGGTTGCGATGCGTCTGATGTCCAGCCTGACAGAGGCATAGAACTTGAGGGCGCGTCCGCCTGTGGTGGTTTCAGGGCTGCCGAACATTACGCCTATCTTCTCGCGGATCTGGTTGGTGAAGATGACGCAGGTGTTGTTCTTGTTGATTATTGGAGTCAGTTTCCTCAATGCCTGGGACATGAGCCTGGCCTGGAGGCCCACGTGGTTGTCTCCCATCTGTCCCTCGATTTCAGCCCGTGGCACCAAGGCCGCCACGGAATCGATCACCAGCACGTCAATGGCACCGCTTTCCACCAGGGTTTCCGCTATGTTGAGTGCGTCTTCACCGCAGTCTGGCTGCGAGATGAGTAGATTGTCCGTATCCACGCCGATGATTTTCGCGTATCTGGGGTCCAGTGCGTGTTCCGTGTCGATGAATGCGCATGTTCCACCCTGCTTCTGGGCATTTGCCACTGCGTGGAGGCAGACCGTGGTCTTACCTGACGCTTCAGGGCCGAAAATCTCGATTATGCGGCCTTTGGGGAAGCCTCCGCAACCCAGTGCTATGTCCAGCGCCATTGCGCCAGAGCTTATCACGGGGACCTGCTCCTGCACCTGATCCCCCAGCCGCATGATGCTACCCTTGCCGAATGCCTTCTCTATCTGACCCAATGCCAGTTTCAGATTGCGTTCACGCGCATCTGTACCCGCCGATGATGCTGCTTCTTTTGCCATAGTTTTTTCCCTTAGAAAGAATTGTTAAGACTGACCTTTCAAAACGTGAATAAAGATAACTTGCGCTGTCCTTTTCGCAAGCCGATTTTCAAAGATGTCGCCATTACTGCACTTTTTTATGAAAGTCATAGCGACATCCATCGGGCGCCCTTCCATGCTCCGACCTGAGCAGATTCCGCTCCGCGCTCACCTCAGATGCTCCAGAAGCAGCTTGACCGCGAAATCCACAGTCGCATTTCTCACATCCTGCCTGTCGCCAGGGAAATGGCATAGACGCACATCCTGCCATTCACCGTCGGCAATGCCTACATACACTGTTCCGACAGGCTTCTCAGGGGTTCCGCCGCCAGGTCCCGCAATGCCGCTCACCGCCACGCCCAAATCCGTCCCGCCGACCTTGAGCAGCCCGCTGAGCATCTCCGACACTGTCTGGCTGCTTACTGCCCCATGTTTCGCAAGCGTCTCGAAGGAGACGCCAAGACGCGCCATTTTCCATTCATTCGAGTATGTGACAAAGCCCCCCATGAACCATTCCGACGAGCCAGGCACTTCCGTCATTGCAGCCGCGATGCCGCCGCCAGTGCATGATTCAGCCGTCGCGATTGTCGCATTCCTTGCCTTGAGCAGTTTTCCCAGCAGCACAACGTCTTTTCTCATATTGTCATCCACGACAGAAATCTCCTTTGCCTTGCTATATTGCCATCGCCTCCAATGCAGCCCTGACGCATCTATCGTGCTCAGGATGAATATTTCCAAAGAG
>JAFZZD010000655.1 GCA_017615955.1 Victivallales bacterium | reverse complement strand
GAGGATGCGAAGCGCATAGTGCGCATCGGCGGCTTTGGACTGGAGCAATTCGACTTCCTGGCATCGGGCATTGGCGGCAATGTGCCTGGCGATGCATACGCGATACGGGATTTCGCGCCCATTTTCTACAAGCGTCCGAAAATCTCGCTGGGCGAAGGCGTCCGTGCCAATGCCAGGCCTGATTTGCATGCGGCCAGGCCCAAGATGACAAGCGACATCAAGGAGCTGTCTGCGCAATTGGACAAGTGCGCCTCCGACAAGGAACATGCGATTGCCTACCTTGACCTGAACAAGGGACGCGCTGCACTTACCACACAGGTTGAATGGCTACAGCCAGCCGCGCCCGCGCTTAAATTGAAATGGGCGGAAAACGCACTTGACACGCTGGAAATCAAGCATGAAAAACCATACGCGGATTACCGCCTCGCAACAACTAAACTGCTTCTCAATGGGATTGCCCTGCCGCTTGAACTGGCAAAAAACAGGGATGATTCAACATACGCCGTCGCCAGGATACCACGCACAGAAAAGGCAGTCGACGAATTCATGAAAGGCAAGCTGGAATGCGAACTGCGTGTAAATGCGGAGAATTTCAGGCATTTCAGCCTGGACACGGCAGACAAGTCACGCAAAAACGGTCCGCCCACGCTAATGAAACTGGACGGCATGGCAAAAATGTGGCTCGGCTTCGAAGGCGACGGCATACCCCCGCAATTAGTCAAAAACGCGCCGCCGCGCATGACGCTGCTGGACGGCGATGAACAGGTCGGCAGATATGTGAAAATCAGCAATGTGCCAGGCAGCGGCAATTTGAATTCGCGCTACAATCTGAAATACTCAGTTGCTGAATATCCGCTTTTCTTCTTCAAATACAATGCAGACGACATGTGCAATGTGTCCCTAATCCTATCCAACAAATTGCCGATGGGCAACTATATTCGACTTGCATCGCAAGGCAACAACCTAAGCCGCAGCGTGCGCTTCGGCAAGCCATTTGTCCAGGACGGGGCATGGCATCAATGGCTGGGCTTTGTTGCGGATGCATTCATAAACAAGCCATTCAGGATGGACCGCTACATAATGGACGACATATTAATCGGCAGCGGCAGGGGCATAGACCAGACGGGTCTGTACAGCAATCTGAAACTTGACGACATTACAGTCGCGCCCGCCGTAAGATCAGCAGAACAGCTCAAGTTCACGCCACATTATTTTGACTTCGATGGCGTTGACTATGTTGAATATGCAATTTTCCATGATGCAGTCATCTACGAGGGGCAGGAAATAAAGCAATGGAAACGGCATAAGCCAGGTGAGGAAATCACGCCTGAACTGCCAGCGTCAATCAAGGACGGAGTCGCGCATATACTCCTGCGCGCCGCCGACAGGACAGGCAAGGTCTCGCCCATAACAGACCTGCCCTTCCTGCTGGACAGGGCAAAGCCCGCCGTTTCGGCAAGCATCATAGACTTCAAGATGCCTCAGTGCAACGGCAAGGCGCTGAAGCTGAACATCGGCATCTCAGGCGGTGCGCCATGGTGCATAGAGGACACAGTTTTCATGTGCGATTCAAAGAAAATAAAACCTCAATACTGGTCAAATGAATATGACAGAAGCATCAG
>JAFZZD010000654.1 GCA_017615955.1 Victivallales bacterium | reverse complement strand
ATGGAGCAGGAACTCCATAAGCAGGGCCTTGAACCTGCAAATGCCACCATCGAGCAGAAAGTGGCAGCATGGAAGGCCGCAAAGGAAATATGTCAGGATTAAGCGCGGCAGACTTCAGGGAACTGTGCATTGAGGCGGGTGCCTCTGACTATGGCCTCCTTTATCCAGAGGATATTGACACGTCTTATCTTAGAAAGCGCTATTCGGACTGGCTGCTTTCAGGAAACGAAGGCACAGTACAATACATTGACAGCAGACTTGATATGCTTTGTGACCCGTTCGGGGCACGTCCCCAAGCAAAATGTGCACTGGTAATCGCCTTCCCAGCCAAAGAAGACAGCAATTCACCCCTCCTTGAACTCACACCTGCGAAACCTGGCGCCATAGCGGCCTCCATCGCAGGATATGCCATGGAAGAGGACTACCACATTACTGGACAGCGCATTCTGGAGAAAATCTCATCCCAACTTGGCATCTGGAGCGAACCTTGCGTTGACGCCAAGCCAGTGCCAGAGAAAGAATTTGCTCTTTTGGCGAAAATCGGCGAGCGCGGTCTCAACACATTGACACGCCTGCCTGGCCTTGGCTGCCAGATGTACCTGGGCATCCTGTTCCTAGGCGAACGCTTTCCGCAGAATCCCGCTAAAATAGCCAATGTTCCGGATAAATGCTGCGGCTGTGGACGATGCATAAGGCTGTGTCCCAATGGAGCGCTGGACGGCAATGGTTCCATAAATGTCCGCAAATGCCGCAGTTGGCTTTCGGGACAGAAACGCGGTCCCCTCACCAAGGAGGAGCAACTTGCATTGCAAGGAACTCTTTTTGGCTGCTCCGTCTGCTCCAGCTGCTGCCCCGATGCAACTGTGCACATCCATGATTACCTGGTTGACGCCATGGACGTATTCCGCATGCCGACTTCACAGCTTCGCCGCATAATAAAAGGCACTGCCCTGGAACATTCAGGAACCACACTTCTCAAACGCAATGCCGCAGCCATCCTCTGCTGCCAATCCCCTGCCCTGGCACCACAACTCCATGCCATGACAGACAGCCCCGCCATCCAGAACAGCATAAAGGCTTGGCTGTAATTCCAAATCAAAACTATCGCGCCCCCGCAAACTATCGTAGCCGCTGGCTTCAGCCAGCGGGTATTCCGCGCAAAGCCGTGGGCAAAAATCAGTCAGCCAGCCACTTGGACAGGTGTTCTTTCACGAAGGCATCATCATTGAGGTGCGGATATGCTTCGTGCACACGGGTGATTTCCACGGCCTGGCCAGGTGACAGAACCTCGTCTGGATTCAGGCAAAGAATGCCTGGCAGCAGTCCCTGGCGATGCAATACTTCGTGTATGCCTGGAATGCAGCCGGCAAAGGCGTGCTGCGGATCGAAGAACGCTGCATTGGCATCCGTCACCTGCGCCGCCCTGGTGAGCAATTCTGCTGGAACAGGCGCATTGCGGTCCGTAATGGCATGTATCTCCTTGAGCAATTGCACAGCCTTCTGCGTCCAGCAGCACCAATGCCCCAGCAGCCCTCCACGCACCCGCAGTTTCTTGCCTGCGAATTCATATTCTGTAAGCAGGTCAATGATGATATTGTCGTCATTTCCCGTATAAAGAGTGATGTCCCGTCCTGATTCTGCCACCGCCCGCACCACATCCAGCGTGCAATAGCGGTTGAAAGGCGCCATCTTGATGCCCAGCACATTGTCAATCAAAACGAAGTCCCGCCAGAACTGGTACGGAAGAATGCGCCCGCCCACGCTGGGCTGAAGGTAGAAGCCAATTATGGGAATGACCTTTGAGATTGCACGGCAGTGCTCCAGCATGGCCTCCACGCTGTCATTGGCGAATGCGCCCAGGCTAAGCAGCCCAGCATCATAGCCGTTGTCAGCCTCGAACTGCGCCTCATACAAGGCCTGTTCAGTGCGCCCACAGATGCCACCCACCTTCAGTATCCTGCGATTTGTGCGCTGTCCCCACTCGTCAATGAACTGCGACGTCTGCTTAAGGACTGGCTCGAACAAGCCAATCTCCTTCTTGCGTATCTCAAACTGAGTGGAATGCACTCCCACAGCAATGCCTCCAACGCCTGCATCCATATAATAACGGCACAACGCCCTCTGGTGGCGTGGTGAGAATCTCCTATTAGCGTCCAGCGCAAGAGGCTGAGCGGGAATCACCGTGCCGCGGCGGAATGCCGCCAGAACGCCTGGATCTATATCTGATATGCTTTTCATTTAACGTCTCCTTTCATAATTGATCCACAGATTGACACCGATTATCACAGATTATTTTGGTTACAACTAGAGGTGATTGCAAACCCCTTGGCATGGCAAGCCTTTCCCGCTGGCTTTCGTCAACGGCACAAGACTAGTTTTGAAATTGGCTCTCTACTAAAATCTATGATAATCGGTGTCAATCTGTGGATAATACAATTAGTGTCTAAAACTTTCCGTTATTTACCTCAAAATGGGTGGGTTTGCCAATTGAAACACCGCCATTCACAATCCAATCCGCCTGCCAGCGTATCATCTGCTCCAGAGAAACCGAAGGATAGCCCAGGCAACGGCACATCTTCGCGGAATTATTCAGGTAGCAAAGGTCACCTGGCTCGCCCTTGAATGAAACATCCCTGTCCATCAGTTTTCCCAGCATGAGGGCGGTCTTCTCCACTGATGCCATCTCGGGTCCAGTGACATTGAGCACTGACGCAGGACAATCCGCCAATTCCAGCGAACGCAGGGCATTGGAGTTGGCGTCGCCCTGCCAGATGACATTGAAATAGCCCACAGTATTGTCCACAGGCCTGCCTTCCCAGATGTTCCTGGCAATGTCATGCAGCACGCCGTAGCGCAGGTCAATGGAATAGTTCAGCCTGAAAAGCAGCAGTTTCGTGCCAAACTTGTCGGAATAGTACTGGAAAATACGCTCGCGTCCAAGACAAGACAGGGAATACTCTCCCACAGGCGAAGGCGGCACATCCTCCGTGCAGCCACAGGTGCCCACGCCGACAAGGGGATAGACGCAGCCCGTGGAGAACGCCACTATCCTGCTGTCGCGGAAATGCTCCGCCACGTATGCGGGTGCCAGCACATTCATTGCCCAGGTCTGCGCCTCGCTGCCTTCCGTACCGAACTTGCGCCCCGCCATGAACACGATGTTCTTCACTTGCGGAAGCTTCCTCACGGCCTCCTGGTCAAGCAGATCGCAGGCGATAGTCTCTATGCCCCAGGACTGCAATTTCTCACGGTCCTCTGGATTGGAGAACCTGGCTACGCCAAACACCTTCTTCTCCACGCCAGCTGCGCGAATTGCATTGACCGCCAGTCGTCCCATGGTCACGCCCATCTTGCCCGCTATGCCGAGTATCATTATGTCCCCATCAAGCCGCGTCATCATCTCTATCAATTCGGCATTTGGAATGGACAGGATTTTCTCCAATT
>JAFZZD010000653.1 GCA_017615955.1 Victivallales bacterium | reverse complement strand
TTGCAAACAAGCGCTATGGCACAGAACACGGCGCATTTACTGACTTCTCGGCCCAGGACGAACCCGCAAATGGCCATGCAAAGTGGCTCTGGAACAAGGACTGGTTTGAATTCTACACTCAATGCGGCGATGAATACATACGCTGGCTATTAGGACTGTTTGAAAAATATGGCGCGGAATGCCTCTACAGCATAAATGCCGGCAATGCAGGCATGAATACGTATTTCAAGAACATAAAGGAGGAATACGGAGACAAGCTGCTTCTGGGAAGCGACCACTACTACACATTGGGGCAGGAATTCGCCCAGAACAATCCCACGCCGCAGATCTTCATGCGCTTCTGGCTTTCATTGCAGATGCTCAGGCTGATGGGGAATCCGCCCTCTGTACTGGAATTCCAGTTTGGAACATACGCGGACTGGCCGCCATGCTGCCCTGAAGACCTGGAGGCAAACCTCAAGATGCATCTGGCAATGGGGATGCGCGGGCTGAACGGCTATATTTTCGCAGGTGGACCCAATATCAAAGGCGAGGGACGCTTTACAGACAACTATGACTTCTGCGCACCCATCGCGCCAGACGGCAAGCCCAGGAAGGCATATAAGGTCCTGAAGGACTTCGGCAAATTGCTGGAGGAACACCCTGAACTTGTCATGGACAAGCCAGTGGCGGAGGTGCAGACATATATCCAGAACGACTGCATGGACAGTTCCTATCTCTGGGGAAGCCTGAATGACGACGCATGCGTAGAACCCAGTTCAATGACCTGGTTCATACAGAGGGGAATAGGCACCACGCTTCTTTCATCCGGCATTCAGAACATCGGCTGCAACTGGAAAACCGCGGATGTGAGGCTGCCGCTTGTTTTGCCATGCTGCGGCATTATGTCCGCCGCTGAGCAAAAGGCGGCCATTGCGTTCCTGGAGAAGGGCGGCAGCATTCTTTGCCTTCCTGTGCTGCCACGCTATGACGAGAATCTGGAGGATTGCACTGCCCTGGCAGACTACATCGGCGCAATGTCAGGCACGAAGCAGCGGGATGCATACGTGTCTGTGGCGGGAATAGACAACTTTGCCTGCGGCCTGGGCTTCTATCCCATTGACGCGCTGCCCGATGATGCCTGCGTAATCGGCACTGACGGCATATCTGGCAAGCCAGCCGCATTCCTGAAAAACTTGCCAAATGGCGCAAGGTTTGTATTGCTGGGCACTTTATGGTGGCATACGCAGCATGAGCAGAACCTGGCAATTGAGAACATATTGAATATGCTGGGCCTGAAACGGCATGTGCTCACCGATGACCAATGGATGTTCCCGATACTTAACGAGCATTCTCTGTGGTTGATTAATCTTACCACCAGCGTTAGAACTCCAAATGTTAAATTAAGAACTTATCCGTAAATAACACCTAGTTTTCTGAAAATTATTATTGCCGCTGCCAATTGAAGAAGCCCCTCATACGACAACAACGTCTTCTCAAAGCGAACCAGAATCTTGCGGAATCTATTGAACCATGAGTGTGC
>JAFZZD010000652.1 GCA_017615955.1 Victivallales bacterium | reverse complement strand
TGTTTGCAGAAAAAACTCATGGCCATGCTTGTTGGAATCTCATGCACTGCCGCACAGCTCATACCTGCATGAATCCGTTTCCTCCAAAGGACATGTCAGGCGGAGGTGTGACTGCTTCCTGGGTGGAATTCTTTTTGGAAACCCTTTAATTTAGCCAATTATGTGCTTTTGTCAGCCAAGAAAACATTATTTTGCCATAAATCTTTGTTTAGATGAGGGGTAATGGGTGTCTCCATTTGCCAGTGGCGTCCGTATGGGCGCCGAGGCGGCGCCCATTCAGGGTGCCTTAATGGAAACACGCAACCTGCATCGACAGCGTTGTTTAAGGTCGCACGAATTGTTTTCCAGTAGGGTGGGGCATCAATGTGGCAAAATAGGGGCATTAGGTTTGCAAATATGCAATCAGACGTTATCTTGAAAAACGTTTTTTAGACTTGTGGTCAGGTTGAAATGGTGATGATAACCAGATGAGGAAATAAGTTTCATTATTGACAGCCTGGGGGCTTTTCAGGTGTGCTGATCAAGCCAGCCACGCTTGAAGCGCTGTAAGGCGCATGCATCGCCGCTTCCAAGGAGGGGCAAGTGTAAACGCCAATCGCCTTCGCGGTATCGCTTTTGGTAAGGCTGTGGACGGCCTTGTTTGAAATATACTTAAATCAAAAATAAAGGTGAATTGATTGCTATGACTAGAGAAAATGTGACAAGAAAACAGGAAAGGCCATTGTCCCCACTTGATCTGTGGGCGATGGCTTTCGGGTGCATGGTGGGCTGGGGTGCCTTTGTGATGCCAGGAGGAACATTCCTTCCTTTGGCGGGTCCTGCGGGGACGATGATATCCATGGCGATAAGCCTGGCGGTGATGCTTGTGATTGCATCGTGTATTTCGTTTCTTATGATACGTTCTCCGAAAGCAGGTGGCATTTATTCATACACAAAGGAAGCTTTCGGGCGTGATCATGCGTTTCTGTGCTCCTGGTTCCTTAGCCTTTCCTATCTGACGATAGTCTTCCTTAACGGAACTGCGCTGTTTCTTGTGATACGCACATTGCTGGGAAGCGGGGCGCAGGAGGGCATCCACTACCATGTGGCGGGCAATCCCGTCTATCTCAAGGAAATCATCCTGTCCGTGGGAGCATTGGGAGGCATTGGCTGCCTCTTCATATTCGCGAGGCCTTTCCTGCAGAAGCTGACCACATTGCTTGCCTTGATTCTTCTTGTTGGCTCTGCCGTGATCACAATCATCTGCCTGCCGAAAGTCATGTCCATGAACATACTGGGTTCCTTTGGCTTCAGCGGCGTGAACAGGGGCTTTGCAATATTGAGCCTGGTGGTTCTGGCTCCATGGGCCTTTTCTGGGTTCGAGGTGACCACATTCGGGACAACGCGGCTTAACTTCCCCGTCAAGAAAACCAAGGCGGTCATATTCATTGCCATTGTGCTTGCCGCCATTGTATATACAGCCATGGTGCTGGTGAGCGTGTCTGTCGTTCCCGATGGATATTCATCCTGGACTGCATATATCTCTGACCTTGGCAAATTGAAGGGAATAGACTCTGTGCCAACCTTCAACGCAGCCAGGGCAGTGCTTGGTAAAGCAGGAATTGTCATCATAGCGCTCGCAAGCATATCGGCGATCTTGACAGGCATCATCGAGGCATATCGCGCAATGATCAACATGCTTACCACTATGGCGGAGGACAAGATCATTTTCAGCGGGTTCTCAAAGTCCGTATATAGCATTCTTTTCATTATGATCCTTTCGATTGTCATATCACTTCTTGGAAGAAACACCCTCAGCTGGTTTGTGGACTTGACTTCCCTGGGAGCAATCATCGCATACGGCTACACCTCCGCTGCCGCATTCAAGATAGCCAGATACGAGAGAAACAAGAAAATCATGGCACTTGGCCTCATCGGCACGATAATATCCGTTGCATTCGCCATTGTCCAGCTGGTTCCTCATCTGGCTGCGCTGGACACCATGGAAAGCGAGGCCTACCTGCTTTTCTCGATATGGAGTCTGCTGGGCTTTGTGTTCTTCTGGCGCACTACCAGAATGAGTTCACAGGCACCATTCGAAGGCATGTCCATAGCCGGTATGATGCTGTTTGTGCTTCTCATCTACACGGCGGTCCTGTGGTTTGACAAGCAGCTTGGGACCAAGGGCAGCCTTGAGGAAACGCGCTCGTTTATTGCCAGGGGCAGTGCCATTGTGCTGGTGATCATCTTCGTCGGGCTGTTTGTGATGCAGTACATTCAGGAGCAGGTTAGGAGGATGCATGAGGCGGACGAACGCGAGAAGATACGCGTGCGCGAGGGAAACATAGCCAAGAGCCAGTTCCTTTTCAACATGTCCCATGACATCCGCACCCCAATGAACGCGATTCTTGGCTACGTGACGCTTGCCCTGAAGGAACCAGAGCACATGCTGCGCGGCTATTTAGTGAAGATCGAGAAGTCCAGCAAGCAGTTGCTGACTCTCCTCAACGACATTCTGGAAATGAGCCGCATTGAGAACGGCAAGCTGAAGCTGGAATTGCATCCGACGGACTTGTGCCTGGCTCTGGAGGAGGTAGGCGAGTTGTTTGCGGAGCAGATGAGGCAGAAACGCCTGAATTACTCCCTGCATACGACGCAGGTGAAGAACCGCCATGTCTGGTGTGACAAGAAGAATCTGACCCGTGTGTTCCTGAACATCATCTCCAATGCCTACAAGTTCACTCCGAAGGGAGGCTTTGTCGCCGTCTCGATCAATGAGGTCCCCAGCGATGACAGTGAATGTGGCGCTTATGACATCACCGTGCAGGACAGCGGCATCGGCATGTCCAAGGAGTTCGCCGCCAAGATGTTTGTTGCCTTTGAGCGTGAACGCACTTCCACTGCCAGTGGCGTGGAAGGCACCGGGCTGGGCATGTCCATAACAAAGAGCATAGTCGATCTTATGGGCGGCACCATAGATGTGAACTCATCGCCTGGCAATGGCACGGAGATCACAATACACGTCAAGTTCCGCATTGCCAGCGAAAAGGACATGCAGAAGGAAATCGACGAGGAGAACGCCCAGGCAGATGTGCAAGTTGACTTCTCGGGCAGGCGCGTTCTGCTTGTGGAGGACAATGAGGTCAACCTGGAAATCGCCAAGATGCTCCTGGAGCAGATGGGGCTGGACGTGGAGACCGCCACAAACGGCGAAATCGCGGTGAAGATGGTGGCCGAAGCACAGCCTGGCCATTATGACGCAATTCTCATGGATATACAGATGCCTGTGATGGACGGTTATGCCGCCACAAAGGAGATACGTGCGCTGAAAGACGCGAAACTGGCGGGCATTCCAATCATCGCAATGACCGCAAACGCCTTCCCGGAGGACATACAGCATGCCAAGGAGGCTGGAATGCAGGCGCATGTGGCAAAGCCCATTGACATCAATGTCCTGAAAACGGAACTGGGCAATGTCTTGAAGTGAGGGGCATTCTTGTGGCCCGTCACTTAATTGTGGCGGGAAATGGCATTTGTGTTAATGCTACTGGCCTTTGGCCTTTTTTCATAAATGAACAATACCATTAAAAATAATCCTACAGTGGCCGTGGATTTGGACGGCGGCGTCAGGCAGGGCTTTAACAGAACTGTCACTGTTGCCGCTGTCCCCAATGTCACGGTTATGAATGGCGTAAGGCGGCCATCTGGCGGGCAGAAGCCTCCCGGCCAGAAAATGGAAATCGAGGATTTCATCAAAGGGGTTAACATAAATCCCTTCATCAGTTCGAACCTGGACATGACCTCCAGCCTGAACGGCACTCTTGACAACATCAAGGAGAGCTATGCGCTGCTTGAGGAGTTCGCCGATGGCGGAACGGCCTCGGTGTTCAGTGCCCGTGACAGGAAACTGAGCCGTCTTGTGGCCGTCAAGTCCCTTAAGCTGGGAGATCGCGACAACACGGAGAGCGTGAACGCCTTTGTGACGGAGGCGAAGGTTACTTCCCAACTGGACCACCCAGGCATAATACCGATCTATGGGCTATACACCGATGACAATAACGGCATACACCTGGTCATGAAACTTGTCAATGGCAAGACTTTGCGGGAGTATCTGCGAAACATCACGCTGAACTACCGTACACGTGGCATTGACGCATTTGACGAAGATGCAATGCTACGGAAACGCCTGGAGATATTCCTGCATGTCTGCGACACAATCGCATACGCACATCACCGCAATGTGATACACCGTGACCTCAAGCCGGAAAACATAATGATAGGGCAGTTCATGGAGGTGTATGTCATGGACTGGGGGCTGGCAAGGGTCATCGAAGAAGAGGGGGACAATATGGCCAGGATTTCAGGAACGCCCAGGTACTTTCCGCCTGAAGTGCTGCGTCGCGAGGAACTTGACTTGCGGTCGGATATCTTTACTCTGGGACTGATCCTTCAGGAAGTGGTGACGCTTCAGTTTGCAGTTGCCGGGAAAGACGAAAAGGAATTCATGGCCAACATTCTCCAGGGAAACCTGGAACCCATCGAGCATCTGTTCAACCGAAGCATTGACAAAGACCTTCAGGCGATTATCCTGAAGGCCACCGCGTACAATATGGATGAACGGTACCAGACCGTGGATGAATTCGCTGAAGACATTAGACGTTACATGGGAGGCCTTTCCATATCCGCCAGTTCTGGAAATTTCCTGACCAGGATATTGCGGAGCATATTCGGCTAGCGCTACTGTAAACTTGAGCGAGCGCCGTCTCGGCGCTCGCATTTAGTGCATGATCAAGGACTAAAATGGGAGTTTTTCAAGACAATGACAATTGATGACCTGATTTCATTCGGAGCCAATACACAGGAAGGGCTCAAAAGATGTCTGAACAACGAGGCCTTCTATATTCGCATGGTCAACAAGATACCTGGAGACGCCAATTTCCAGAAGCTGTACGATGCCATGGCCGCAGGCGATCTGGCCACTGCGTTTGATGCGGCGCACGCCATCAAGGGTGCTGTGACTAATCTGGCATTGACGCCCATTGCGACGCCCGTCAGCGAACTCACGGAAATCCTCCGTGCCCGCCAGGAGACCGACTGCACTGCACTGGTGGAGGCGATTCGCAGCGCCCGCAATGAACTGGAGGCAATTTGCGCGAAGTAAACACGGCAATTGATTTATCCCTTACGCTATGTTCCCCAAGAGGGTAGGTAATGGGCGCCCGGAGGGCGCAACCATGCGTAACCCCAGGCAAGCGCCCGCAGGGCGCGC
>JAFZZD010000651.1 GCA_017615955.1 Victivallales bacterium | reverse complement strand
GTGAACTTGTTCATTAACCGCAACCATGACGATTTCAGCGGCATACAGGCCTCCCTCATCAATCAGAATGGCAATGCAAACGGCATCATTCTGGGACTTTGGAACGTGACAGACGACAAGACACATGGCGTGGAATTGGGAATAGTCAATGGCAGCACCGAATTCAAGGGACTCCAGGTCGGTCTCGTCAATTACACGGAAATGATGCGCGGCCTTCAGATCGGCCTCATAAACATTATCACGGAATCCGTGGTTCCAGTGTTCCCAATCATCAATTTCTGCTTCTAATTCTCTTAACCATACCCCCATATCAAGGGGTATTGCAAAAGGGGACAACTGGTGCACACGCACTTGTTGTCCCCCTTTTTGTTTCTAGTTGTAATTCCATATTCTTTTATGAAACACATTCGAAGCATATATCTGCATTTGATTCTGGTGTTGCTTCTGCTTGTCCCGGCGATTGCGCTGGGTCTTCGCGCATATACGTTTATAGGACGCATTGGACGTCTCGGCAAATCCAATGAAAGACTGCATAGCCTAAGCCAGGAACTGGCCCTTCAGGGCGAATATCTTGAACTTGCGCTTGAAAATCCAAACAACCAAGTCGCATACGACGCCAGAGCAAATTTCGCAGAAGCTGCAAAACGAATAGATGACATACCTGCACAGGATGAAGAACTGGCAAAATTGTTGCCGTATCTAAAGAAAACACAGGACAGAAGAAACACACTCCTGGCTGGCAGAGACCCCGAAAAAAGCCGCGCTTTGTCAAGAGAGGCTGAAATCGAGCTACGTGGAAAATTCACGACGTACTCCCAGGCTTTTGACGCAAGGCTGAACAAATTGCAAGGCAACTTTCGCTTCTGCGGAAAAGTTGTTTTCGCTCTTCTGCTGCTGTTCGTTGCATTGGAAAGTTTGCTTATTTATTTCACCGTATTCAGGCCAATGAACTATGCATATAGCCTCATACGCGCCGAATACCCGAAAACCACGGCTCTGCTGGAGGAACACGCCATCGCAGAACCCAATGACATTAAACTTTGGCTTACGCAACTTGCCGGCACTTTCAAGAAGCAGGATTCTGAAAAGGACGAATTCTTCGCAGAAATGAGCCACGAAATACGGACGCCCCTTAACGGCATAATCGGCTTCCTTGGCAGCCTTAGCGAAACGCCCCTGAACCCGCAGCAGATACAATTTGTGAAGCTAATTGACAGCAGTTCAAGAAGCCTTCTGCACACAATAAACGAAATCCTGGACTTCTCAAAAATCAATGCGGGAAAATTCGAAATCGAACTGGTGCCATTTGACCTGCGAGAACTGCTTGAAGAAAGGCTGGCCGTGGCACAGCAACTTCTCAAAGGCCAGAAGAATGTGAAACTGGCATACGATGCGCCAGGCGTGCCCTTGCTCATAAAAAGCGATCCAATAAGGCTACGGCAAGTGCTGGACAATTTGCTGTCCAACGCAGTCAAGTTCACAGAGCATGGCGAAGTCAGGCTAAAGGTTGCAGCCACGGATGAAGGCGACAACATTTCGCTGGAAATAAGCGTCAGCGACACTGGCATCGGCATGTCCCAGGATGATTTGAAACGCATATTCCAGCCCTACAGGCAAGGCGGCAAGGACATAAGCAGGCGCTTTGGAGGCACTGGTCTCGGCCTTCCCATATCCGCCCATATCGTGTCTTTGCTTGGGGGACGCCTGAACGCCAGCAGCCGTCCTGGCGAAGGAAGTACATTCTCCTTTGCAATAAAGGTGGCGAAGGCACGTCCTGGAGAACAACGGCATCTGGCAGGCGAGGAATTGCAGGTCACATTGCCCGCAGATGAACTGAAGAAGAAATTCGCGCTGCTGGTGGACGATACACCCACCAACCTGTTCCTGCTGGAGACGATATGCCAAGGCGCAGGCCTTCCATACCGCACGGCACAGAATGGCCTTGAGGCAGTCAAGATATGCCGAGAGGAAAGCTTTGACATCATTTTCATGGACATTCAAATGCCCATAATGGACGGCTACATGGCAATGCGCGAAATACGTTCCATGCCTGGCACAGGCAGCACACATATAATCGCCCTGACCGCTTCCACATACCAGTCAGACGTGGAGAAAGCTCTGGCCTGCGGCGCCAATTCCTTCATCGCCAAGCCATTCGAGCGCAACCAGCTGCTGCTTTGCCTGGCTGATGCGCTTTCAATCCATCCCATACGCAGCATTCCCGAACCACAGGAAATTCATGAAAGCCAGGAGGAGGAGACAGTGCGCCGCATGCACGAGTTCATGAGGGAGCAATACCGCATATCCCTTGGCGAAATAAAGATGATCCTGGCGCAGACCGCCGCCGACTGGAGACCCCTCCTTGGAAGCCTGGAGACATATTCTGACAAGGGGCAATTCGATGAAGCCAGGGCAATACTGCACAGGCTCAAGGGCCTTCTTTCCTCCATCGGCCTGGGGGCATTGGCGGAACAGGCGGCCAAGGCCATCCAGGAAATGGACACTGGCCAGAACCCGCAGCAGACTATTTCCAGAATGATAAATGAACTTGGCGGCATATTCCGCGAATTGGAAAAACACGTTACATTGGGCTGACCATGAAAAAGACACTGTTTATCTTGACTCTGGCAACAATGCTATTCGCACAGGAGACAAAATTCCACGCAATCCAGCTTGGCTCCATGCTTTTCACACATATTGAAATGGTGGACACGGACGAGGGACGCGTCAAAGGCCTGATGAACCGCAAGGAACTCGCATACGACGGAGGCATGCTGTTTGTCTTTCAAAATGAGGATGTGCTTTCCTTCTGGATGCGCAATACACTAATCCCTCTGGACATAATCTACATGGATAAAAACGGCGTCGTCACGGCTATTCACACAATGAAAACAGAGCCGCCACAGGCATCCAACGAAAGCGATGCCGCATATTGCGCCAGATTGCCTCTATATTCCAGCATAAAGCCAGCAAAATACGCCCTGGAATTAAATGCGGGCATGGCCTCCGAAATCAAAGTCGGCGACAAAATAAAGCTGCCATCCCTTAAATAGACTTTTTTTATAACACTATCATCTAGCGCATATTTACGCCAAGAGCGCTGTTTCCGCTAAGGCGACTTGAGTGAGCGCCGCTTCGGCGCTCACATTGATGCCATAGGCGTATGGAAACACTTGCTATAAAACTATTTTATCTCTGGTGCCAGAGCCACGCGGAAGCCAATGGCATTGGTGCGTATTCTCCGTGGATCACGACTGATGCGGGACGCCACTCTGCACCCCCATGTACTATTGCTCCAGCCGCCACCACGCAATATGCGATAAGAACCCATAGTGCAGTAGGGATCGCTGATATCATCGATATATGTATTTGTGATGGAGCCAATATGCGAGTGGTCCAGACACCATTCCCAGACATTGCCAGTCATATCATGGAAGCCAAATTCATTTGGTTTCTTGCCACCTACTGGATGCGAGGTTTTGCCTGAATTTTCGACATACCATCCCAGAATGTCAATTTTAGAGCCTCCGCTATAAGTGCGGTCACCGTATTTGCCGCAGCATCTTGCGGCATACTCCCATTGCGCCTCCGTAGGCAAGGTATAGACATAGCCTTCAGGCAAACGCCCGGCCTTGCGCTCAATTTCTGTCAATTTACCGCAGAATTCCATGGCCTCCATCCAGCTGACGCCCTCAACTGGGTATTTGCCTTCCTTTTTGAAAAATGCTGGATTGCCATCCATGAGAGCCATCCACTGTTCTTGCGTAACCTCGTATTTTCCAAGCCAGTAGTCCTTTGTTATGTGCACAAGATGCAGATTCTCATTCTCCGCATTCTTACTGCTTCCCATCTTGAAACTGCCTTTCTCAACTTTGACCAGACAAAGTTCCACGCCATTTGGCAATGGTACTACCTTCCTTCTATCGTCAACTATTACCTCGTCATCATCGTCATCAGACGTGGTTTCACTGCCGCCATCTTGGATAACAGGCACTTGCACATCAGGCTTGACTTTCGTATCACTTGGCTTTGGCTGCACATTCTTGTTTGAACAGCAGTTATTAAGCACTATTGAAAAAATCGCAGCCAGGGCAATCAAGACAAGCACTACAATAACATATACAGACCTGACACCGAAAATCTTCTTTTCCTCTTTTGCGGTGCTCTGTTTTTCATTCAAATCATCTTTCATTTTCTTCAATAATAATCTATCGCAATTGGTATTAACACGTTTTTCATGACAGGGGGGAGACATCTGCCAAGGCCTGTGGAAGCAGCGCCAGCAAATCGTCCGCCATCAGAGCACGCTGCGGCATTGTTGAGATGCTGGCGGCATGGCCATGCAGGAACACCGCAAGCCTTGCCGCATCCTGCGCAGCCATGCCCTGCGCCAGGAACGATGCCACTACCCCCGACAAAACATCGCCTGTTCCAGCCGTGGCAAGCGCCGCATTGCCAGACAGATTCACGGAGAATGCGCCGTCTGGACTATGCACCTTGGTCTGCGGTCCCTTGCGAACTATGTACAAACAGGACGGCGGCATCTTCAAAATGCCTGGCACACCCTGGCGCAATGCATTAAGCTCGCCCTCATGCGGCGTAAGCACCACAGGCTGCTTCCTCTTCAGCAAAAGCACAGCCGCCTTTGCGCCCAGCTTCGCCAGAAGACGCAGCCCATCGGCGTCAATGACCATTGGAATATTCTCCGCAAGCAATGTCTCAAGCGCCTGCATCGGCACGTCCTGGCCAATGCCAGGTCCAAACAGGATGGCATTGTACTTTTCCAGAGGCAGCATTTCCAAATGCTCCTGGACGAAATGCGTCTCATCACCAAGATGCCTGACAATCAACGCAGCCTCCAGGCAAGGCAATTTCGTCCTGCCTGGGACAGCCAGCGTGACAAGCCCCGCACCGGCTCGCGCCGCGCTGCGGGCAGCCAAGGCTGGCGCACCTGGATAGTTTTCAGAACCTGCCAGGCAAAGCAGATGGCCAAAGTCGTATTTATGGCTAGTCTGCTTTCGACGTGGCAGCAATGCACGGGCCTCATCCTCGCCGAATGCCAGCGGATGCTCGCCAATCTCGAATTCATTGGGAATGCCAATGGAGACCACGCGTATCACGCCGCAGCAGTCAGGCCCCTTGCCCACAAACATACCCTGCTTCGGCGAATGCATGGTAACGGTCATGTCCGCATTGACAACGCACTCGCCGCTGCCATCATCCGCATTCAGACCAGACGGCAGATCCAGCGATACCACAGGCAAACCGCTGGCATTGACTTTCTCAATCAGCGCAGCCATTTCAGGGCGCACTGCACCATGTATTCCAATGCCCAGCAAGCCATCGATGATCACATCGCCAGCCTGGGGTTTGAATGCATCCACGAAGTCCAGTCCCTGCCTGAACTCCTCCGCTGGTTCAGCGTGTGTTTCCGCCGTGGTGAACACCACGGCTGGCTTGTCCAGATTATGCGCAACGACAAAGGCGTCGCCGCCATTGTTGCCGCCGCCAGCCAGCACAAAATAGCGCTGCCTGTGCCGTGGCAGCAAAGTGGCATTGCAAAAGCGCACAATCTCCCTGGCTGCATTACGCCCCGCATTCAGCATAAGTTCACGTTGCGGAACACCAGCCTCCATCGCCGCCGCTTCTGCGCAGCGCATTTCAAATGTGGAGATAATCGCAGGCATGTCTATAGTTCAAGCGCCTTCAGGGCATTCCCCCTGTGGGAAAGGCTGTTCTTCACTTCTTGCGGCAACTGGCCAAAGGTCTTGTCATAGCCGTCAGGAATGAACACGGGGTCATAGCCAAAGCCACCCTCACCTGCGGGTGCCTGGGCAATGGTCCCATTGACCTCGCCGCGGGAAGTGGCAATCACGCCTTCTGGCGAAGCCACCACCATCACGCACACGAAGCGGGCGCGCCTGTCAGTCATGCCCTTCATATTGTCCAGCAACTTCCTCACATTCCTGCCGTCATTGCCGCCTTCGCCAGCGTAGCGGGCGGAGAACACGCCGGGCTCGCCGTTCAATGCCAGCACCTCCAGCCCTGAATCGTCCGCCAGCACCGTGCAATTCAATGCCCGCGCCGTCTCCAGTGCCTTCTTGGTGGCATTGTCCAGAAAGGTCAAGCCGTCCTCCACCACGTCCGGCATGTCGCCCATTTCCTGTGCGCCGATTACATGGTAGCCCCTGGCACCAAGAATCTCACTGATTTCCTGCACCTTGTGCTTGTTTCCTGTGGCGACGACTATCGTGTCCATGGCTATTTTGCAATCCTGCGCTTGAAGTTAAGGTAATCCAGCCGGTGCGGCAAAGGCAAGTCCACACCCTGCTCGCTCTCGCCATAGTCCGCATCCGCCAGCACCGCAATGTCATCCACGGCCTGTTCCGGACCAGTGAACGTAATGGAGGCGTCAAAGGAAATGCCCATGCGCCTGTCATTCTTCATCAAGTATTCCACCGCATTATAGACGTTCTGGCAAAGTGACGCCATGTCATCCAACGGCACATCCTCAATCTCCACAGGCACCTTGTACAGCTTCACAATGCCCTCTGAGGCCAGCTTGTAGAGAATGTTGCGTATCGCCAGGCGCCTGTCCACCTTGCCAGAGGCAATCTGCTCATCTATGGCGGAGAAATCCCTCTTGCCCAGGTTCTGCAAAAGGAAAGCACGCTTCTTCTGGTCGATGAAGCCATTGGCCTGCATCAGGTTGAAGGCATTGGAGGCATCATATTCGGAGGTTCCCAGGCGCAGAGTAACGTCGCACCCATAATGCATCACAATCGCCGCCACCAGTGTGGAGGGCCTCATGTGGAAGCCAATATAGGGCGGCACCTTGACCGTGACTGTCTTCATCACACAATACTTGCGCAGCAAAGCGGAGCACAGCTTGCGCCCCTCGCCAAGGAACAACGCAATGTAATGCGCCAGGTATTTGATGATGGCGTTGCGGAACGGTGTTATATCGACGTAATCCTTTTCATCGGAACATCCTGGATGGCATATATGACGCTCGTAGTAGTGGACGTAGATGGTGAGGATGCGAAGCAGATGCAGGGCGCCAGTTATGCGCCCGCGCAGTTTGAGCAGATCGGGGTCGCTGTTCTCGGTCTCGCTGTCGGACACATACGTGTCATACAGGGACTGCAGCACGTGCATATCCACTTCCAGGCTGCGTATCCTGGTCTCGTTCAGGAAATCGAAGTCCAGGCTGTCCCACTTTGAAGGCGCCACCTTTGCCAGTTTCTTGAAATTGTTCACATCCTCGGTGGTGTTGAGAACATTGGTGGCCAGGGCGTTGATGCGGTTCTTCACGCTGTCAGGTCCCTCGTGCTTGCGGTTTCTGGGCAGGCGCACATTGGGCACCACCTCGGAAAAGTCAAACACCTTCTTTTCAAGGTTGCTTGCCAGCCCCAGTGCACGCGCCTGGTTGAGCAGCGTGCACATGGCCTTGCGTATCATGTTGGCAAGAAGGTTGGTGTAGAGGGATGTGTCATTCACAAAGCCCTCCAACTCATTGCCCAGATTGTAATACTGGCAGGAATACAATATATGCAAAAGCTCATAGCAGGCCGTGCTGAAATTCTTCAACGTGGCCACGCTCTCCCGCAGAGGAAACCACTGTGCATTGGTACGTGCACCGTATGCGTCCAGCAATTCCTCCGCCTGCTCAGACTTGGCCTTCAGGTAATTCAGCATGGGCCGCGTCGTATGGAACTGCTCTGGCTCATCATCCTCGATTGAAAGAATCAGCGACAGCAGATCCCTGATTCTGGGCGCAAACAGCTCCAAGACTTTGTCTATGGAAACTTCTTGCATATATTCGTTATTCCTCCTTGATCATAGTTGTCAGTGGTCTGTGGTCTGTGG
>JAFZZD010000650.1 GCA_017615955.1 Victivallales bacterium | reverse complement strand
TTAGCAAGGAATATATATTTCGCCACAAAATCTAGTTGTACACGGGAGCTTCCCCGGCGTGTGACGCGGGGAAGTTTTTGCTTTTTAAGGGACTTCACATAGAGGAGACGGCTAATGAACAAGGAATTGCTTGATGGCTTGACATACCTGGAGCACGAGAGGGGTATCGACAGGGAATCTCTAATCACGCTGCTGGAGGAATCCATGTTGGACGTTCTGAAGAACAGCACTCCTTTCAAGCGTGAGCTTACCGTGTCCATTGACAGGAAGACATGCGAGATATCCTCATACGCAAAGCTGATCGTGGCGGATCCAGTCGAGGATCCCAGCGGCGAAATATCGCTTGCCGCCGCGCAGAAGCGTTTCCCGCAGGCGAAGGTTGGCGATGAGGTGACCTGGACTTTTGACGACGGCACGTTCGGCCGCATCGCGGCGCAGACTGTGCGAACCAAGATGATACAGAAACTCCGCACCGAGGAAAGGCGCAGCCAATGCGGTCAGTACAAGGACCAGGTTGGCCAGTTGATACACGGCGAAGTCAAGCATATCAGCAAGGACGGCGTCACCATCAGTTTCAACAGCGTGGATGGATACCTGCCCCGCGAGGAGAGGATTCCAGGCGAGAACTTTGAGATTGGCGAACTGGTGACCGTTCTTCTGACTGATGTGGATCCTGAAAGGAGCGGGCCGGCCCTGACTGTGTCCCGCCGTCATCCTGATTTTGTGCGGCGTCTCTTTGAGCGGGAGGTCACTGAAATAAGCAATGGCACTGTTGAAATACGTGGTCTTGCCCGCGAGGCGGGCTTCCGCACAAAGATTGCGGTGTCGTCCAACGAGCCGCGCATAGATCCCATGGGCGCCTGCGTAGGCGTAAGGGGTTCCCGTGTGCGCAACATAGTCCACGAACTTGGCGGCGAAAAGGTGGACATTATCGAGTACAGCGACGACATTGCCACCTACATCGCCAATGCGCTGAAGCCAGCAAGGCTGAACGAGGTGAAGGTCAACCAGGCCAAGAAGGAAGTTGTTGTCAATGTGGATGAGGACCAGTTGTCGCTGGCCATTGGCAAGAAAGGGCAGAACACCCGCCTGGCGACCCGTCTTACAGGCTGGCGCATCGAGATAATCAAGATCAGGCACGAGGAGGCGCCAGCCAATGACATGGCGTCCATGATGAAGCGCGCCATAGACGTGGTATCCTCTCTGGAGGGTGTAAGCCAGGCAGAGGCGGAGACATTGGTCAGCAACGGCTTTGTCAGCCTGGAGGACATTGTGGCCGCCGAGGAGTACATTGACGCAATGGCCACGCTGCCTGGCTTTGACCTGCAGCGCGCAAAGGAGATCATCGCAGCCGCCAAGGATGCGATGAACGGATGAGGCCTGTGATGCCTTGTCCAGAACCGGTAGATTTTTAATTTGAGGTAATAACAATAAAACAACAGGAGGTCTTGAAATGCCAGCAGGTGACAAAGTTAGAGTTTATGATCTTGCACGTGAATTGGGCTTGACTAATAAGGAACTCCTGGCATTGTTGGAGAAGGAGGGCTTTGCGGTAAAGAGCCATTCCAGCAATATAGATGCAGAAGTTGCCAACATAATCCGTGACATGGTCATAGCAGAGCGCCAGCAGAAGAAGGGCAAGTCCCAGGTTCAGGAGAAGAGCGAAAGCAAGGAGAGCGCCTCCAAGAAGCCAAGTTCCACCGTGTTCAATCCTCTTGGGAAGCCCCCAGTTAAGCCAGTGCCACCAAAAACTGAGGAGCCGGCTGCTGAAAAGGAAGCTTCAGAAGGACCCCGCGAGCTGCATCTTAAGACGCCTATCACCGTGCGGGATTTGAGCGCGGGCCTCAACGTGCGTCCTAACGAGCTTATCACCCGCCTTATGGGCATGAATGTGTTCGCCGCAATCAACCAGGTGCTGGACGAGGATGTGGTGACGAAGGTGTGCGACCTGTACAACGTCAAGTTCGTGCGTTTGCGCAGGGATCGCCAGACCACTGTCGAGGAAAAGGCTGAAAAGGAAGAGGAGAAGACCGCTCCCGAAAACAGAGTCCCGCGCCCGCCAGTGGTGGTTTTCATGGGGCATGTTGACCACGGCAAGACCTCCATCCAGGACTATATCCGCAAGACCCATGTGACCCAGGGCGAGTCAGGCGGCATAACCCAGCATATCGGCGCCAGCGTCGCAACTGTGGGGAAGCAGACCATTACTTTCCTGGACACGCCAGGCCACGAGGCATTCACTGCGATGCGCGCCCGCGGCGCCAACGCCACTGACATTGCGGTTCTGGTGGTGGCGGCGGATGACGGCGTCATGCCACAGACTATCGAGGCCATCAACCACGCAAAGGCGGCGAATGTGCCCATCATCGTGGCAATGAACAAGATGGATTTGCCACAGGCGAATCCAAACAAGGTGATGGTGGGGCTTCAGCAGCACGGCATCCTGTCCGAGGATCTGGGCGGCGACGTGGCTATAATCCCCGTTTCCGCAAAGACAGGCCAAGGCATTCCCGATTTGCTGGAGCGTATTCTGCTGGAGGCGGAAATGCTGGAATTGACCGCTGATCCAGACGCCAATTTCAAGGGGCTGGTAATCGAGGCCCAGATGGAGCAGGGCATGGGGCCCACTGCCAGTGTCCTGGTGCAGAATGGCACATTGCGCGTAGGCGATGTCCTTCTCTGCGGCAAATGCTGGGGCAGGGTGAAGGCACTTGTGGATGGACAGGGACGCCGCATTGCAAAGGCACTGCCTTCCACGCCTATACGCATCATGGGGCTGAACGCAGTGCCCGAGGCAGGGGACACCATTGTCAAATGCGAGAATGAGCGCGAGGCAAAGGAAAAGGCCGAGCAGGCCGTTCAGGCGGAGAAGGACGAGGCTCTGGGTACCCGCCAGGTCAGCCTGGAGGACTTCTTCAACCAGACTTCACAGGAAGAACTGCCTGAACTGAAGCTGATTCTTAAGACCGATGTGCGCGGCAGTCTGGAGGCTATTGTGGACAGCATAGCCAAGATCAAGTCCGACAGGGTGAAATGCTCCGTGATACACAGCGGCGTGGGCGAGGTGACGGAGAATGACGTGATTCTTGCCGCTGCATCCAATGCCATCATCGTGGGCTTCCACGTGCGCACTTCTGGTTCAGTGAACAAGCTGGCAAAGCAGAAGGGCGTGGAAATCCGCCTGTATGCCATCATCTACGAACTGCTGGAGCAGGTGGAGAACGCCATGCGCGGCAAACTGGCGCCCGAAATCAAGGAGAAATACCTTGGCCGTGCCGAGATCATCCAGATATTCGAGAACAGCAAGGTCGGGCGCATTTGCGGTTGCCGTGTGACGGATGGCCTTATCCGCGTGAACGCGAAGGCAAAGGTGTTCAGGGACAAGGAACTGATCTACCACGGCCAGATACAGAACCTGAAGCATTTCAAGGACGATGTCCGCGAGATGAAGAGCGGTCTGGAGTGCGGTATAAAGCTGGACAACTTCGAGGACTTCATCGAACACGATGTCATCGAGGTTTACGAATCCGTCTCCGTGGCGCCTGAACTTTAAACGCGGGGCTGTCGCCAAACCTGGGGTTGTGAGCGCCGAAGCGGCGCTCATTCCAGTTGAACAAGCGACAAGGCAAAGCTATGGACATTCCGCACAAGTTGGCCAACCTGCGCTTTGTCCAACAGGCGAAAACGAACAAGTTGGCCAACTTGAGTGAGCGCCACTTTGGCGCTCACATTTTATTGATTATGCCAAACGATAGATTATTGCGTGTAAATGAATTGCTGCTGCGCGAGCTGGGAAATGTTTTCACTCGCGTGGTGAGTCCAGCCGTGCCAGTGCTGGTCACCGTCACTGGCGTTAAGACTGCCATTGACCTGCGGGACGCCACGGTGTTTGTCAG